>JBMORB010000319.1:0-11115 GCA_049320925.1 Thermodesulfobacteriota bacterium
AGGCACCAGGATGGTGTTGCCGCATACCAGCATCAGGTTGGCGGTGCTGGTTTCTGAAAGCGTGCCATCCGGGTTGCAGATCACTGCCTCGTCCGCGCCATGGGTCCTGGCCCATTTGCCGGCCTGAAGGTAGAACAGGTAGTTCATGGTTTTGTGCCGGGCCGTGGCGATTTGCCGGGACTCGGGATAAAGGGCCAGGTCGATGCCCTTTTTGTTTATCAGGGTCAACCGGTGGGTGTAGGGTTTTGCCGTGACCACCAGGGTGTGGTTAAAAGGCCGCTGTTCCCGGTCGCCAGGGGCGGCCATGATTTTGACGGCCGCCGGCCGGTCCTCCAGTCGGTTGGCCTGCAAGACCTGAATGATGATGTCGTTCCAGGTGAGGTCCGGCACCGGCGTGGTAAAAAGCGCCTGCCACGACGCGTTAAACCGCTGGACATGGGCGTCCAGCATAAGGGGCCGGCCGTTGTCCGCCCGGATGGTTTCAAAAAGACCGGCGCCGTATTGAAAACCCGGGGAGGCAATGGGCGCTGTGGCCTCTTTTTCAGGAATGATCCGGCCGTTGAGCCAGACAAAAGGGCCGGCCGGTTGACCGTCCGGGCTTTGCCTGAACGCGTTAAGCATGGTTTTTGCCTTTGCCAGGGTTTCTAAAAATTCGTCCTCAGGCTTTGAGTCATACACAATGCCGCCGCCGGCTGAATAAAAGAGTTTGCCGTTGCAGACAGTGGCCGTGCGGATGGCGACAGAAAGGTCCGCGGTGTCGTGAAAGCTGACATAGCCGATGGAACCGGTGTAGATGTGGCGGCGGCAGGGTTCGAGTTCGTCGATGATCTCCATGGACCGGATCTTGGGGCACCCGGTGATGGACCCGCCGGGAAACGTGGCTGCCAGCAGGTCGGCGGTGTCTTTGCCGTGCGCCAGTTGTCCTTCCACAATGGAGACCATGTGAAACACGTTTTCATAGGCCTCCAGCCGTTTATGCTGCGAGACCTTCACGCTGCCGCCGGCGCAGGCCCGGCCCAGGTCATTTCGCAGCAGGTCCACGATCATGGACAGCTCGGCGTCGTCTTTTTTGCTTTGCAGCAGGTCGACCCGGTTGGCTTCATCCTGGTCCGGGGTCTGGCCCCTGGGGCGGGTCCCCTTGATGGGCCGGGTTTCCACGCGCCTGCCCTGCTGCAAAAGAAACCGTTCCGGCGACGTGGAAAGAATGTGGTGGTCCCCGGCATGAATATAGGCGAAAAACGGGGCCGGGTTCTTTTTGTAAAGCCGGACAAAGAGTTCATAGGGATCGCCGTCAAAATCGGTTTCAAACCGCTGGCTCATGTTGACCTGATACACGTCGCCGGCGGTGATATAGTCGCGGACCCGGTCCACGGCTTTCTCGTAATCGGTCTGCGTGAAATTGGATGTAAAGGCGCCGCCCACGGACGCGGTTTGGGGCCGGGGCGCGGGCTGTTTCAGGCGGGTATAAAACCGGCCCAGGACCTCATTTTTGGACAGGCCGGAAAATTCGGGAACACAGAGCCGGGTGGTGTTTTCTTTTTTGTCGTGGGCCAGAATGATCCGGGGGGCGAACAGGTAAAGATCGGGCAGGGCAAGATCGTCCACGGATGTGCGGGGCAGGGTTTCAAGGCCGTCTTTCAGGTCATAGGCAAAATAGCCGAACAGGCCGGCACTGATGGGGGCCGGAACATCGGCGGTTTCCAGATGAAAGCGGGAAATGATTTGTTTCAAGGCATGAAGAGGATTGCCGGTAAACGCGCGGGTATCGTTTCCCGTCCGGAGTTCCATGCGGCTGTTCTTGGCGGTAAGGACCAGCCAGGGATCAGCGGCCAGCAGGTGATGGCGGGCGCTGTCCATGTCTCCGCCGGACAGCAGGACAGCGGTGTGGGGAGCACCGGCAAACCGGGCCGCCATGGTTTCAAACGGTTCGTCCAAGAGAAGTGTCTCGGTGTGAACGGTAACCGGCTTTGCCAGGGTGTTTAAAAAGTGGTGCATGTCGTTTCCGCCCTGTAATCTTTTAATATCGAATATCGAATAGGAAATATCGAATCATGAAGGGTGGTGCTTCACGGGTGTAGGGGAAGCCTTCAGGCTTCCTTCATTAAGACGTTTCAATGTCCCTGTATATGGAAGGCTAAAAAGCCTGTCTCACAACTCGTCATCCCGGCCAGTGGAGCGAAGCGGAACGTGAGCCGGGATCCAGTATAAAATGGATATGATTCATTTTTTGATCCCAGACCTCGACCGAATGACGATTGTTTTGGTTTATTGGACAGCCTGTAAAGCCTTCCGCTACATTATTTAATGTTTTTTTATTATTTAACGGCATGTGCAACATGAAACTACCCCTGTGCCAGGAAATTCTCCGCCATCTGTCTGCCGTGTTCGGTGAGAAAGCTTTCCGGGTGAAACTGGACTCCGAATATCGGAAGGTCAGGATGGCGCAGGCCCATGATCACGTTGTCCGAAGTGGTGGCCGACACGCGAAGGGCGTTGCCGTTCTGCCGGACCATCAGGGAGTGATACCGGGCCGCGGTAAAAGGAGAGGGGATGTCGGCAAAAACATGGTCCCCGTCGTGATAAATCGGGCTGGTCTTGCCGTGCACCGGCACCGGGCACCGCACCGTGGCGCCGCCGAAGGCTTCGTTGATGCACTGCATGCCCAGGCACACCCCCAGGATCGGCACCCGGCCGCCCATGGACCGGACCAGTTCCACGGAGATGCCGGCATGGGCCGGGGTTTTGGGGCCCGGGCTGATGAGAATGCAGTCGGGCCTGGCGGCGGCCACGTCCGCGACCGTGACCCTGTCGCTGCGGTGGACCGTGATGGTAAGGTCGAACAGCGAAAAAAGCTGGACCAGGTTGTAGGTGAAAGAATCGTAGTTGTCGATCACCAGCAGGTGTTTCATGTTTTTCCCACCATCCAAATCGAAATCGCTATCGGTATCGAACCCGTGTACCGGCATCCCTTCTCTGTTTTTCAATACCGATGTAGCGGAAGGCTTTAGCCTTCCATTTCGACCGCAGGCGGCCTCAAGGCCGCCCCTGCATTTTAATACGTATCCGGCGGCGTCTTTGCAGGGTGTCGGCCAAATAAAAAAAGCCACCCGGACAGAGTCTGGGTGGCTTTCGCCTAGGACATAACTCTTTGTTTGCAAATTTTCTGTTGTGCTGTGTCTATCACCGGCCGAAGGTGATTGCAAGTCTATTTACTGCTTTTCCGGGCGGCCGCCTTTTTCACGGCAGGTTTTGCGCTTTTTTTGCGCCGGGCCGGGGCTTTCTTTTTCTTTTTCGCGGCTCCGTTGCCGTTCAGGGCCAGGTCCAGCACTTCGCCCATTTTCTCGGCAAAGTGGAAGGCCATGGCGCTTTTCACCTTTGCGGGAATCTCCTCAAGGTCTTTCTGGTTGGCTTTGGGCAGGATCACCTCCTTGAGGCCGGCCCGGTGGGCCGCGATGACCTTTTCCTTGATGCCGCCCACGGGCATGACCTTGCCCCGTAACGTGATTTCGCCGGTCATGGCCAGGCCTTTTTTCACCTTGCGGCCGGTGAGCAGAGATACCAGGGCCGTGAGCATGGTCACGCCGGCTGAAGGACCGTCCTTGGGAATGGCGCCGGACGGCACGTGAATGTGAAAATCGTACTTGTCGAAGAACTCTTCGTCGATGTCATAGTCTTTGGCATGGGCGCGGATAAAGCTTAAGGCCGCGGTGGCCGACTCCTTCATCACGTCGCCCAGCTGGCCGGTGAGGGTCAGGCCCCGTCTGCCCTTCATGGCCGTGGCCTCGATAAACAGGATTTCACCGCCCACCGGGGTCCAGGCCAGACCCATGACCACGCCCGGGGTCAGGGCGTTTTCGCCGGTTTCCGAGGTGAACCGCACCGGGCCCAGGTATTCGTAAAGGTCTTCGGGGTTGATGGCGCCGGACACCTTTTTCCCTTCGGCGATTTTGGCGGCCACGCCCCGGCACACGGACGCGATTTCCCGCTCGGCGTTGCGCAGGCCCGCCTCCCGTGTGTAGTCGGAGATGATGTGACGGATGGCGCCCTGGGTGAAGCTGATCTGTTTCGCGGTGAGACCGTTTTCCTTTCGCTGCCGGGGAATGAGGTACTGCCGGGCGATCTTGATTTTTTCCTCCAGGGTGTAGCCCCTCAGTTCGATGACTTCCATGCGGTCCCGCAGGGCCGGGGGAATGGTGTCGATCATGTTGGCCGTGGCCACGAACATGACTTTGGAAAGGTCAAAGGAGACGTCCAGGTAGTGATCGGCAAAGGAAAAGTTCTGCTCCGGGTCGAGCACTTCCAGCAGGGCGGAGGAGGGGTCGCCCTTGAAGTCGGCCCCCACCTTGTCGATTTCGTCCAGCATGAAGACCGGGTTGTTGGTGCCGGCCTTCCGGATTTCCTGAATGATGCGGCCGGGCAGGGCGCCCACGTAAGTGCGGCGGTGGCCCCGGATCTCGGCCTCGTCCCGGACGCCGCCCAGGGAGATGCGGATGAACTCCCGGCCCAGGGACCGGGCAATGGAGCGGCCCAGGGATGTCTTGCCGGTGCCCGGAGGCCCCAGAAAGCAGAGGATCGGCCCCTTGGACCCGGGATTGAGCTTGCGCACGGCCAGGTATTCCAGAATCCGTTTTTTGGGCTTTTCCAGGCCGAAATGGTCCTTGTCCAGAATGGTCCGGGCCTTTTTGATGTCCAGGTGGTCCTCGGTGTGCCTGTCCCAGGGAAGGGAGGTGAGCCAGTCAAGATAGGTGGAAGAGACGGTGTATTCCGAGGAGGAGGGGTGCATGCGCGAAAACCGCTCCAGCTCCTTGGTGGCGGCCTTATGCGCTTCCGGCGGCATATGGGCGGCCTCGATTTTGGCCTTGTATTCCTCGGCTTCCATGTTGGCGTCGTCTTTTTCGCCCAGTTCCTCGCGAATGGCCTTGATCTGTTTGCGCAGATAAAACTCCTTCTGTTGCTTGTCCATGTCCTCCTTGATCTGGGACTGGATTTTATCGCCCAGCTTCAGGATTTCCAGCTGGTGGTTGATCAGGCGGGTGGCCTTTTTCAGCCTCAGCTTGACGTCCATCGTTTCCAGCACGTTCTGTTTTTCCTCCGTGGAGGAGTTGATCGTGGAAACCACCATGTCGGCCAGGGAGCCGGGCTCTTCGATGGTGGCGGCCATGGCGCCCAGTTCGTTGGGAATGGCCGGGGAGATGCGCACCACCTCCTGGTAGACGTTGATAATGTTGGACATCAGGCCTTCGATCTCCTTGTCCTTTTTGTCGGTTTCAACTAGCGGTTCAAAGCTGGCCTCCAGGTAGGGGGCGGTTTTGACAAAGGCCTTGATGCGGATGCGGTTGAGGCCCTGGATCATCAGGTGGATCTTGGAATCGTCGGGCTTGGCCATTTTAAGAATCAGGGCCAGGGTGCCGACGGCGCTCAGATCGCCGGGCAGGTAGTCCTGTTTGGTTTTCTGTGCCTTGGGCGTGACCAGGGCCACCAGCCGGTTGCCGGACATGACCTCGTCGATCATGGCGATATATTCGCTCTGGGTGACGACGATGGGAATGATCATCTTGGGGAAAAGCACGCCATCGGCCAGGGGCATGACCGGGACGGATTCCGGCGTCTTGTCGGCGGCGTCGTTTCCCGTGGGTTCGGGTGTTTTGGGTTGATCCATGCGTTCCTCCGTTACAGGTCTGTTTTGGATCGACAGGCGCGGTGCATTAACGGTCGGGGTCCAGATGTTTGATCGGCACTTTCCGGGACTCGGCGACGCGGTGCTTGGCCATGGTAATGCGCAGCATGCCCGCGGCAAAGGATGCCGACACCTTGTCCGTGTCGATGAGCGTGGGCAGAAACAGGACCCGGTCGAACTGGCCGTACTGAATTTCGGCCAGGCAGAACCGGGCCTTTTCAACGCTCACCGGGGCTTTGCGGCTGCCGCAGATGCGCACGGCCCGCTGGTTGATCTCCACCTCCAGGGTGTCCCGGTCCACGCCGGCCACGGCGGCCACAATGGTGATTTCGTCTTTGGTCTCGAACATGTCCATGGGTGGCACCCATTTCCGGTTGTACCGGGAAAAAATGGGGTTCACCGATCCGAAGATGTCGTCCATGGTCTTTTTCAGATCTGATCCCAGCTGGTCCAGGTCGTTGCTCAACCGAATCTTGATGTAATCCATTGCCTCTCCTGACAGCTTTGTGCCGGCCGCGCGCCGGCGGATAATAAAGGGCCGGTCCGATGGCCCTGAAATGCGTTCATGCTACTATGTTTTTGAGAATTTGGGAAGATTTGGCCGTGATTTTATGGTATGCCATATGTGCGGTCTGAATCGTTTTGAAGGGGAGAATGGCAAATGCAGGCAGCGGACGAGGCCATTGTCATTCGATGGGCCGGCGGCCACGTGCGGGCGGCCGGCATCCGGGCGTTTCTTTCGGAAAGCAGGGAGAGCCTTCTTTTGCGGGATTTCTGCCGGCACCTGAAACGGACGGCGCCCTTTGTCGATATATCCATGGAGAGCCTTGTGCCGGAACAGGGCCCCTGTCTGGCCGTGGCGGCCAACATCTTCTACCAGGCCGCGCCCTCAGGCGCTGAACTGGATCTTTTTTTAAAAGTCCTTTCCGGCACCCTTCCCGTTCCGGAAAAACAAATTCCGTCAACAGCCGCCCTGCCGGAAAACCCGGCACAGCCGGCGCGCCTGGACCTCTATATCTCCTCCCTTTGCCCGTTCTGCCCCCACGTGGCCGGCCCTTTGCTGGCCCTGGCCATGACCTGCAAGGCCGTGACGCTCAACGTGATCGACGGCACCCTGTTCGAAGAAAAGGCCGCCGGTGCGGGGATCAAGGCGGTTCCCACCCTGATCCTGGAAGACCGGTTCAGATGGACCGGCAAGGTGGCCCTGGCCGAAGTCATTAATGTGGCGGCCCATCGTGACGGCGCCGACTTTGGCGTTGACACCCTTAAAACCATCGTCACCGGCGGCAATGCCGAAACCGCGGCCCGCATGATGACCGACCGGGGACAGATCTACCCGGCCTTTATCGACCTGCTGACCGATCCGGACTGGTCGGCGCGCCTGGGCGCCATGGTGGTGTTTGAATACCTGTGCGAGCCCGGCGAGGACCTGGCCGGCGCCGTGATTGAGGCCCTGTGGGCCCGGTTTGACGCGCTGGCCGAAGATGTTCAGGCCGACATGGTCCAGATGATGGGCGAATCGCGACGGCCCGACGCAATGGAGAAGGTGAGGGCGGTGCTGGCCGGAGACTTTGCGGCCATGGTGAAGGAGGCCGCCCGGGAAGTGCTGGAATAAGGGGAAAGGGCTTAACCCGAATATTGTATGAAATATCCGGATTAAGCGGGTGCTGAATCAAGTCCGGCGTGACGCCTTTCTTCGTTACTTCGGCCTGCGGGTTGGCGTCCGGTATGGCCGGATAGAGCGGCACAGAATTTCGATTTCGATAGCGTCCCGATTTCGATGCCGATACTATAATGAAAGACAGGAGCCAATACATGAAGGAAAAAAACCCTTCCCACGCAAAGCTGACCCTTGCGCATTATTTTTTATTTCTGCTGCTGTTTGCCGCGCTGTTTGCCAGCTATAAGATGGTCGCGCCCTACCTGGGCCCCATCATTCTGGCCCTGATTTTCGCGGCCATGGCCAACCCGGTCTACCAGTGGTTCGTGGAAAAGACAAAAGGCCGGGAAAACCTTTCCGCGGCCCTGGTCTGCCTGCTTTTGACACTGCTGATCGTGGTGCCCTGCATGATCATGCTGTCGGTGATCATCGCCCAGGGCATTGATTCCGTGGAGGCGATCAACCGGTGGGTGGCGGCCGGCAACCTGGCAAAGCTCAAGGAAGCGGCCCTGGTCAAGACCGCCGTCGGCCTGATGCACCGTTACCTGCCGCCGGATTTCCTCGAGGTCGCGAGCCTCCAATCGCTGGCCATTAAAAGTTCTTCAACGGCGGGCAGAATTCTGGTGAGCCAGAGCGGCCAGATCCTCGGCAACATCTCCATGATGGCGGGCAAGTTTGTCCTGATGATTTTCGTCTTCTTTTTCGTGCTCAAGGATCAGCAGCGGCTTTACGACTACATTCTGCACCTTCTGCCCATGTCCGCCCGGCACGAGACCGTTCTGATTCAGAAGATGAAGGACGTGTCCCGGTCCGCCATTCTGGGCAGTTTCATCACGGCCGTGGCCCAGGGCGCGGCCGGCGGCATCGCCTTTGCCATCTGCGGGCTGCCCGGCTTTTTCTGGGGAGCGGTCATGGCCTTTGCCTCCCTGATCCCGGTGGTGGGAACGGCCCTGGTGTGGGTGCCGGCGGTTGTCTACCTGATGATATCCGGGAAAATCGGCCTGGGAATTTTTCTGGTGATCTGGTGCGTGGTGGTGGTGGGCATGATCGATAACTTTCTTCGGCCGCTTTTCATGCGGGGTGGGGCTGGCATGAGCACGGTGGTGGTATTTTTCGCCATTCTGGGCGGCATTCACCTCTTCGGCCTGATCGGCCTGATTTACGGCCCGCTGATTTTCGGCATCACCCTGGTGCTGCTTTACATCTACGAACTGGAGTTTGAGGCCTTCTTAAAAGGCCAGGACCGGATATGAAGGCTGTGTACTTTTCTTGGCGGCAAGAAAAGTACCAAAAGAACCGCGCCCCGCAGCTTGGCCACGCCGCAGGCGTGGCTACCCTCGCGCGAACGGTTCTTTCAGCCGCGGGCAGGAACTCGCCCGCCTTCGTCGGGCTCAAACAGCCTGCCCGCTTTTTGCCGAAAAAACCGCCCGCGCTCGGCTGCGCTGCAACGGGCGGTGAAGCCGTCATGAACGCCCGGCCGCTCTGGACTCCGGGTCGGTGCGGAGTGACGAAGGAAGATGTCATGCCGGACCCCGATCCGGGGTCCAGTGCGGCCGACCATCAACGGGTGCCACGGGCCAAGCGACAGCTTGCCCGTGTTTGCTTTAAACATCATTGCGAGGAACGAAGTGACGAAGCAATCTTGACCAATAACACGAGTTTTTCCATCCCTGCTTATCCGTGTACTTTTCCTGGCGGCAAGAAAAGTACCAAAAGAACCGCGCCCCGCAGCTTGGCCTTCGACGGCGCTTGGGAATCAGACACTAACGACATATTGATTGATGATTACTAAAGAAGAGCTACAAACGCCTCGCACCGTAGAAGAACTCTCCATCTACTTGGATGAGCTCTTTGCTGAAATAAGAGAGGATCAGGCAGCACGACAAGCTGCTAGGGCGGGGAAGGGCCTCTATAAGCCTCTTATGGAAGAATTGTGGCCAATAAGCTGGTACTTCACGCGCAAGTATGCAGGCTCCTTCTTTCGTCTAAAGCTGGAGCTTGGGAATCAAGGCTTTGACGCCGTCGTTCTTGATGAGCATGCATGCCCGGTAGAGTGGGTGGAAGTCTCGTGGCCGATGGATGGCCACAAACATGCTGGGATCGTTCGTTTGTTAAACGAACGAGGGCGGGGACCTATTGAGGTTTACGACAATCCGATTGAGAAGTTAAGAGAGGTCTTCGAGTTCACCATCGCAGGGGCGCAGAAGAAAGCCATCCGGGATTACAACTTTAAGCGCCCTTCGACCTTGGCGCTGGTTGTTGATCTCCTACCCTACTACCGTGCAGATGTCCCAGAGCATCACCGAGCGGTGATGCAGTTAATCAAAAGGCTTTCACAACTAGAGTATCGTGTGAGCAAAGTTGTTCTTTTACTAGCACACTCTCAAGAAGTTTTCGATGTACGATCATCCCGCTGACAACAGCTTTATCCTACCCGTCGCAGCGCAACCGAGCGAAGGCTTTTTTCGGAAATCGCAGACAGACTGTCAAGACAAACAAAGCCTCAACGGACTTTAGGTCTCAGAAACTCGATACTTTCCCGAACGGTTTTTGTGTTTGGGTGGTCTTCTCCTAAAGTCTGCCTAAAAATTTTCAGGGCCTTCTGACAGTGTTCAATGGCCCGGTCATACTCACCCTTACCCAAATAGGCCTCACTTAAATGGTAATGTGAAGTTGCCACGTCAGGATGATCTGACCCCAAGGTTTTCAACCTGATCGTCAATGCCTTCTGATGATATTCCATGGCTCGATCATACTCGCCTTTGGCGCGATAGGCTCCCCCCAGGTTGTTGTATAAGGTTGCCACGTCAGGGTGGTCCGACCCTAGGGCCTTTAGGCTGATTGCCAGAGCCTTTTGATGGTACTCAATGGCCCGGTCATACTCGCCTTTGTGTGAATAGGCTACACCCAGGTTGGTATATGACTCTGCCACGGAAGGATGGTCCGGCCCCAGGGCCTTCAGCAAGATTGTCAGAGCCTTCTGATGATATTCAATGGGCCGGTCATAATCACCCTTGGCAGAATAGGCTACCCCCAGGTTGCCATATGACGTTGCCACGCTAGGGTGGTCTGGCCCCAGAGTCTTCTGCCATATTGCCAAGGCCCTCTGCTGGTATTCAATGGCTCGGTCGTACTCGCCTTTGTCATTGTAGGCTCCACCCAAGTTGTTATATGAATTTGCCACGTCAGGATGGCCCGGTCCCAGGGCTTTCAGCCTGATTGTCAGAGCTTTCTGATAATATTCAATGGCCCGGTCATACTCGCCGTTTTCAGACCAGACGAAACCCAGGTTGTTATATAAGGTTCCTACGGAAGGATGGTCCGGTCCCAGGGCCTTCAGTTGAATTACCAAAGCCTTCTGATAGTATTCAATGGCTCGGTCATAGTCGCCTTTGTCATCATAAGCTGAACCTAGATTGTTAAATGATTGTGCTACATCAGGATGGTTTGCCCCAAGGGTTTTCATCCTGATTGTCAATGCTTTCTGATGGTATTCAATGGCCCGGTCATACTCACCTTTGTCAGAATATACCCAACCCAACAAGTTATAGGCGTCACTATATCCAGGGTCCAGGGTGATGGCGGTGTGCAGGTAACGGATAGCGTCGTCAGCCACATCCTGGGTAAATGTTTCATAATTTCTCAAATCAAGGGCTTTGTTATACCAGTCGACCGCGGTCAAGGCTTTGGTCGTGTTTTCGAACTTCTGCTTCAGGGCGTTCTTTTGTTCTGCGGTGGCATCTTTCAGTTGTTTGTTTTCAGCTTCCAGGGCGGCCAT
>JBMORB010000320.1:0-11104 GCA_049320925.1 Thermodesulfobacteriota bacterium
GCCGCCGGTGATGGAGACGCCGTCCAAAAACTGGGTGCGCTCGGCCAGAAAGGCGAAAAAGTCGGCCTCGGACATGAAGTCCGGCCCCGAAGGCCTCACCAGGTCGGGGTTGTGGCAGTAAGGGCACCGGAAGTTGCACCCCACGGTAAACACCACGCACCCCACTTTTCCGGGATAGTCGATGGCTGAAATTTTCTGCAATCCGCCGATGCGCATGACGATTCTTACCTGTATCCCTCGTTCCTGGCCTGTCCTTTCACTGCAAAAAGCCTTTTAAAAACCGGGGCTGATTTTCGAAGGTTTTTTTGCACCGCAAAAGCGCAAAGCGCGCAAAGGGTTATATTTTGCTTCGCAAAAAGGCCGTCTTCTTTTACGCCCGGGCGCTCCTGTTTTTCTTTGCGTCCTTTGCGTCTTTGCGGTGGATTTTAATTAAAATTCTCTTAAGCTTTTTCCTGTACCGGTTTCGATTTCAACAATGAAAAGGGCGACCCTTCTTGGCCGGGTCGCCCTTGCGTCTGCCTGTTGATATGGGCTTTCTAGTGGGCGCCCACCGCCGCTTTTGTTTCCGGGCCGGCGCACCCGGCGCTCTCCCGCTCGGCATATTCGGGAATCCGGTCCATGTTCATGCTCTGCTGAACGCCGGAATCAAAGGTCTTGCGCATGTGGAACTCCACCTGCTTGCCGTCGTTCCACTGGGATATCGGCCGCAGGTAACCCACCACCCGGGAGTAGACCTCTGTTTCGCTGCCGCAGGAAGAGCAGTTCTTGTGCTCGCCGTTCAGGTAGCCGTGGAACGGGCACACGCTGAAAGTGGGCGACAGGGTAAAGTACGGCAGGTGGAAGTTTTCCGCCACCTTGCGCACCAGCGCCCTGGCGCCGGCGGGATCGTGGACCTGCTCGCCCAGGAAGATATGGAAGACCGTTCCGCCGGTGTACTTGGTCTGAAGCTTGTCCTGAAGGGTGAGGGCCTCGAAGACGTCGTCGGTGTAGTTGACCGGCAACTGGGTGGAGTTGGTGTAAAAAGGCACCGGTGTGCCGGTGGTGCACCGCTCGTTGGCGCAGACAATGTTGGGGAACCGCTGTTTGTCCAGCATGGCCAGACGGAACGATGTGCCCTCGGCGGGCGTGGCTTCCAGGTTGAAGATTTCGCCGGTCTCCTCCTGAATCTCGGACAGCCGGGCGCGCAGGAAATCCATCACTTCCACGGCGAAATCGCGGCCGGCCCGGGAGCCGATGTTTTCGCCCATGAAGTTGACGCACGCCTCGTTCATGCCGATGATGCCGATGGTGGAAAAATGGTTTTTCCAGTAGAACCCGGTTCTTTCCTTGATGGTCTGAAGGTAGAACTTGGAATACGGGTACAGGTTGTTCTCGGTGAAGGTCTCCAGCACCTTGCGCTTGATGATCAGGCTGTCCTTGGCCAGGTTCACCATGTGGCTCAGGGTGTCGAAAAACTCTTCCCGGGTGCTGGACACGTAGCCGATGCGCGGCAGGTTGATGGTGACCACGCCGATGGATCCGGTGAGGGGGTTGGCGCCAAACAGGCCGCCGCCGCGCTTGGCCAGTTCCCGGTTGTCCAGCCGCAGGCGGCAGCACATGGAGCGGGCGTCTTCCGGCGACATGTCCGAATTGATGAAGTTGGAAAAATAGGGAATGCCGTACTTGGCCGTCATCTGCCAGATGGGATCCAGCTTGGGATTGTCCCAGTCAAAGTCCTTGGTGATGTTGTAGGTGGGAATGGGGAACGTGAACACCCGTCCCTTGGCGTCCCCCTCCATCATGATGTTGGCAAAGGCCTGGTTGATCAGGTCCATCTCATCCTGGAACATGCCGTAGGTATCGGTTTTGCTGACCTTGCCGCCCACGATGACGGGCTGGTCCTTGAGCATGTCCGGCACCTGGAGGTCCATGGTGATGTTGGTGAACGGGGTCTGGAAACCCACCCGGGTGGGAATATTGATGTTGAACACAAATTCCTGAAGGGCCTGCTTCACGCCTTTATAGTCCAGCCGGTCGTGGCGCACGAACGGGGCCAGCAGGGTGTCGAAGTTGGAAATGGCCTGGGCTCCGGCCGCCTCGCCCTGGAGGGTGTAGAAGAAGTTGACCACCTGGCCCAGGGCCGACCGGAAATGCTTGGGCGGCGAGCTTTCCACCTTGCCCGTTACCCCCTTGAACCCCTTGGACAGCAGGTCCTGAAGGTCCCATCCCACGCAGTAGACCGACAGCAGGCTCAGGTCGTGAATGTGAATGTCGCCGCTCTTGTGAGCGTCGCGCACTTCGGGCGGATAGACCCGGTTAAGCCAGTACTCGGCGGTGACGTCGGAGGAAATATAGTTGTTGAGGCCCTGGAGAGAATAGCTCATGTTGCTGTTCTCTTTGATTTTCCAGTCCATCTTCTCAATATAGTTTTCCACCAGCTTCACACTGGCCCTGGTGGCGATGTTGCGGATCTGGGTGTGCTGCTCGCGGTAGAGGATATAGGCCTTGGCGCTCTTATAGAAAGGTGAGTCCAGAAGCACCCGCTCCACGATGTCCTGGATCTCTTCCACCTCGGGCACCGGACCCAGCTTCATCTGGCTGGCCAGGGTAAGTACCCGGAGTGTAAGCTTTTTTGCCTCCCTGCCGTCAAACTCACCCGTGGCCTTGCCCGCCTTGGCAATGGCTTCGGTAATCTTTTTTGAATCAAAGGTGGTGATCCTGCCATCCCGCTTCTTGATGCTTTCGAACACGTCCGGCCTCCTTTGACACAGTCGTTTGAAGCAAAAAAACAGTGTTTACAAAATAGCAATCCACCGAATCTTAATCGTTAAGTCGTTGGAAGGGTGGGTTGCCCCCGAAAGGTAGCCTTAACCTAGCGCAAGATGTTGTGAGGTGTCAACTAAAAAATTCAATATGTGGTGTTTTTTTTCCGGGACACCGCCAACCCGGACAGTTCACAGGGTTTTGCACCGATAAATGAGACAGCCCCGGCGACTGTCTCTCACACGGCATGAGACATCTTCCGGCAGATCAAAGATAATACTTTTTTAAGTAAATTCGATGGGTTCCATGCTTATTTTTTCCCGCGCGCCGGTCACGGGAGCCCGGCCATCCGGCCTCATCTACCCTTTGATAACGGCCAATGGTTTGATTTTGGACACTTTTTTGGCTATGCCGGCCCGGTGGACCACATCCACCACGTGATTGACGTTTTTATAGGCCTCGGGCATCTCCTCGGCTGCGGTGGTCCGGCCCTCGCACCGCAGCACCACGCCCCGGCCGGCCATTTCGGAAAACAGCTCCCGGCCCCGGGCCGCCTTTTTGGCGGCATTGCGGCTCAGCACGCGGCCCGCGCCGTGGCAGGCGGAGCCGAAGGTGTCGGCCATGGCGCCGTCGCACCCCGCCAGTACGTAAGAACCGGATGCCATGTCGCCGGGCACCAGCACGGGCTGGCCCACGCCGCCGTAGGCGGCGCACAGGCCGGGATGACCGGGGGCAAGGGCCCGGGTGGCCCCTTTGCGGTGAACGCACAGGTCGCGCGCGCGGCCGTCGACCGTGTGCCGCTCCTTCTTGGCGATGTTGTGGCACACGTCATAGACCAGGCGCATGCCCAGGTCTGACGGCCCTTTGCCAAAGACCCGCATGAAGATCTCGCGGGAAAGATGGAGCAGGACCTGGCGGTTGATCCAGGCAAAATTGGCCGCGCAGGACAGGGCGGAAAAGTAACGCCGTCCAGCGGAGGAGTTGACGGGCGCGCAGGCCAGCTGGCGGTCCACCAGTTGAATGTTCGACTGACGGGCCTCCTTTGCCATCACGGCCAGGTAGTCGTCGCACACCTGGTGGCCCAGGCCCCGGGAGCCGGAGTGCAGCATCAGGGTGATCAGCCCTTCGGCCAGGCCGAAACGCGCCGCCACTCTGGTGTCAAACACCTCGGTTACCACGCCGACTTCCAGAAAGTGGTTGCCCGACCCCAGGGTGCCCAGCTGGCGGCGGCCCCGCTCCAGGGCGTTGTCGCTGACCGCCGAGGGGTCGGCCTCGTCCATGCATCCGCCGTCCTCGGTGCGGTCAATGTCTTCGGCGTCGCCCAGCCCCCGCTTTATCGCCCAGGGCGCGCCTTCGGTGATGGCCTTTTTTTCCTCGGCCGCGGTCAGCCGAATGCCGCCGGTGGAGCCCACGCCGCAGGGAACGCCGGCGTAAAGGGCATCAGCCAGTTCCGAAATGCGGGGGCCGACCTCGTCGGCGGTCAGTTTTGTGACGGCCAGCCGCACCCCGCAGTTGATGTCATACCCCACCCCGCCGGGGGAGATGACGCCCTCGTCCATGTCGAAGGCCGCCACCCCGCCGATGGGAAAGCCGTAGCCCCAGTGAATGTCGGGCATGGCCAGGGACGCCTTCACGATGCCCGGCAGGGTGGCCACGTTGGCGACCTGCTGGCAGGCCTCCTCCTTTTGAAGGGCCGCCATCATGGCCGCGTCGGCATAGATGATACCCGGCACCCGCATGGCGCCGGTTTGGGGAATTTCCCAGCGATAGTCATCGATCTGTCGAAGTTCCATGTTCCAGCCTCCGATGGCTTCGTAAAACCTTCAATCTCTGCGTTGCACAAATTATTATTGTCATCGTCCGGCTTGACCGGACGATCCAGGTAAAAACAACAAAACACATTCCTGCTTATCCATGTACTTTTCTTGGCGGCAAGAAAAGTACCAAAAGAACCGCGCCCTGCAGCTTGGCCTTCGGCTGCCCTCGCGCAAACGCTTTTTTCGGCGCGGGCAGGAACTCGCCCGCCTTCGGCGGGCTCAAACAGCCTGCCCGCTTTTTCCGAAAAAACCGTTCGCGCTCGGCTGCGCTGCAATGGGCGAAAGCAATCGTTCATGCCCAGTATACTACTTCCGTCTTAAGGATAAAATTTTCAGAATATAAACAACACACGCTGGCTGGATGGCTTTGTAAAACGTTCAAGGTCAAGGCGCGCAAGTCCCGAGGAACGAGGCGTACTATATGTACGCCGCAGTGACGAGGGCGAAGCGCAACACAGACATTGGGCGTTTTACAAAGCCATCATTCCTGCTAATGCGCGTCCGCCCAGTTAGTGCCCTCCGCCACATTCACCTTAAGCCGCACCGCCAGGTCGCACACGTTTTCCATGATATTCTGAACCAGGGCGCTGACGGTTTTCACCTCCTCCGGCGGGCATTCCAGTACGATTTCGTCGTGTACGGACAGCAGCATGACCGAGGCGAGCTTCTTTTCCGTCAGGGCTTTTCCCACGCCGATCATGGCCAGCTTCATGATGTCGGCGGCCGTGCCCTGAATGGGGGTGTTGATGGCGGCCCGCTCGGCATAACCCTGAAGGGTGCGGTTGGGGCTGTCGATGTCGGGAAGATACCGGATGCGGCCGAACAGGGTGCGGGTCTGGCCGGTTTCCTTCGCGTCGGCAATGGCCTGGTCCATGAACTCTTTTACCCGGCTGTAGCGGGCGAAATAACTGTCCATGTAGTTTTTGGCCATCTTCTGGCTGATGCCCAGGTCCCGGGACAGGCCAAAGGGGCTGATGCCGTAGACAATGCCGAAGTTGATGGCCTTGGCCTGGCGCCGCACGTCCTCGGTGATCATTTCGGGAAAAAGCTGAAACACCTCGCTGGCGGTGCGGGTGTGAATGTCCTCGTCGTTTTCAAAAGCCTCGATCAGAATGGGGTCCTTTGAATAGTGGGCCAGAATCCGCAGCTCCACCTGGGAGTAGTCGGCCGACACAAAGGTCCAGCCGGGCCGGGGCACAAAGGCCTTTCGGATCTGGCGGCCCTCGTCGGTGCGGATGGGAATGTTCTGCAGATTGGGGTCGGTGCTGCTCAGCCGGCCCGTGGCCGTGGCGGTCTGGTTGAACGAGGTGTGAATCCGGCCGGTCTCCGGGTTTATCAGTTCGGCCAGGGCGTCGGCATAGGTGGACTTGAGCTTGGACAGGGTGCGATGGCGCAACAAAAGGGCCGGTAGTTCATGATGGGCCGCCAGCAGGGAAAGCACGTCCGCGTCGGTGGAGTAGCCGGTCTTTTTCTTGGTTTTTTTCTGGGTGGGCAGACCCAGCTTTTCAAACAGGATCACGCCCAGCTGCTGGGGAGAGTTGATGTTGAAGGTCTCGCCGGCCAGGCTGTAAATTTGGTCCTCCAGCCGGGCCAGATGATTCTCGAACTCCTTTGACAGCGCGGCCAGGGATTCTTTGTCCACGGCCACGCCGGCCATCTCCATGCGCATGAGCACCGGCACCAGGGGCATCTCAATGGTTTCAAACAGGTCCATAAGTCCGCCCTGGCGCAGTTCCTTTTCCAGCAGCCGATGCAGGCTGAACGTGATGTCCGCGTCTTCGGCAGAATAGATGGTGGCATCTTCCACCAGTACCGCTGAAAAGCATCTGGCGTTTTTGCCGGTGCCGGTCACCTCTTCATAGGTGATCATGCGGTGGTTGAGATAATCGGCGGCCAGCCGGTCCAGGCCGTAGCTGCGGCGGGTGGGATTGAGCAGGTAGGCGGCGACCATGGTGTCAAACACCGGCCCGGCGATCTTCAGGCCGCACCGGGACAGCACGGTCCAGTCGTACTTGACGTTCTGGCCGATCTTTGTGATCCGTGTGTTTTCAAACGCCGGGGTGAGCTTTTTGAGCACCCTGTCCCGGTCGAGCTGTTCGGGCGCGCCTTCGTATGCGTGGCCCACCGGAATGTAAAAGGCCTCGTCCGGTTCCAGGGCCAGGGAGATGCCCACCAGACGGGCTTTCATGGGGTCGATGGCCGTGGTTTCCGTGTCAAAGGCAAAACCGTCGGCCTTTTCCAGCCTGCCTGCCAGTGTTTCCAGGGCCTCCGGAGTCAGCACGCAGGTGTAGCGCTTTTGCGAAAGATCGGCCTGGCCGGGAAATTCTTTTTGCAGGGCCGTAAACTCCAGTTCGCCGAATAGCCTTGAAAGGGCAGCGTTGTCCGGTTCTTTGACCGCAAAGGCTTTCGGGTCCCAGTCCACGGGCGCGTTCGTGTCGATGGTGACCAGTTTTCTGGCGAGGTAGGCGTCATCCCGGTGGGCCAGCAGGTTTTCCTTCTGCTTCTTTTTCGTGATGGTTTCCACCCGGTCGTACAGGCTGTCCAGAGAGCCGAACTCCTGAATCAGGGCCAGGGCTGTTTTTTCGCCGATGCCCGGCACGCCCTTGATGTTGTCCGACGTGTCACCGGACAGGGCCATGGCGTCGATGACCTGTTCCGGACCGATGCCGAATTTTTTCACCACCGCGGCCCGGTCGACGACCACCTCCTTCATGGGATCCCAGATGGTGACCTGATCAGTGATCAGCTGGGCGAAATCCTTGTCCCCGGACACGATCACCACGGAAAAGCCCGCTTTTGCCGCCTGCACCGCCACGGTGCCGATCAGGTCGTCGGCTTCGTATCCCTGCTGCTCCACCATGGGCAGGTTGAACCCTTCCACGATCTTTTTGATATAGGGGATCTGCACAGCCATGTCCTCGGCCATGGGGGGACGGTTGGCCTTGTATTCTTTGTCGATCTGGTGCCGGAAGGTGGGGCCTTTGGCGTCGAAAAACACCACCACGTATTGCGGCTGTTTTTCCTTTATCAATTTCATCAGCATGCGGGTGAAGCTGAAGGTGGCGTTGGTGGGCAGCCCCTTGGAATTGGAAAGGTTGCGAACGGCATGGTAGCCCCGGTGAATATAGGCGGTGCCGTCAATCAGATAAATTACGCGGTTATCCGGCATGATATCTCCCGACGGAATGAAATGATTGAATGAACGGGATGATTTATATCACGGGACCGGGGGAGGGGCAAGGCGTGTGGAAGGCTCAAAAAAGCAGAAAACAGATTTACAGAAAACCCCGGGCGCAGTTGCTGCAAAAAATATATGATGAACCTGAATATCGTCCGGGGACTGACGTATCAGCCGGTGCCCGATCAGGCACCGGCTGATGAAAGGTTCTTTGACCGCGGGCTGTTGCCTCAGAAGTCGGGACCGATCCGGATTGGTCAAAAAAACAGGCCGGGCGGAAACTCCAGCCCATTTTCGGGATCACCTATGCCGAGTTATCCATTGTTTCTTCGGCGACGTTAATAAAGGAATCTATTTCCCCTCTCAGTTCAGCGGAAATGTCGATGAATTCGCATCCAAACCCGATATTGTCCATCCATTGAGCATTCACGACCCACCGGATTTCAGATTTAATGTCGCGAACAAATTCCAGATCCGGATTCCCGACAATCTCCTTGAGATACAAAATGTCTCCAGCCTTAAGGTCGTCGGCCGCGTTGGTATCGCTTTTGCGCACCACCAACCCAAGCCCCAATTCACTCAGGTTCAATACCTTTGAGTCAAAAACCAGTTGCTTGTCTTCTGAAAATGAAAAAACAGCTCGAATCATTTCATGCGTTGGGAAGTAAAGCCGCTTGTATTTCCGTTGTTCAATGCTGTTGGGGCTCATTGGCTCACTTTCCCTTGTTCGTTTCCATCCACAAATGTCCTTTTTCCGCAATATCTGTGTCAAACTGCGGGCTTCCTTGTGCGGCGTACAACAGTACGCCTCCGCATCAGCCCTTGTTTTCCTTGATCTTGCTAAAAAATTCTCATTTCTGGATAGAAAACCTTTATCGTGTCCTCATAATTAATGGACGGGCACTTATTGACCACCGTAAAATCTTCAAGAATATAGGGATAAGAACTTGCTTTTATAGTATTTATCTATAGCATGTGCGGCCTTGTGTGTCAATCTTATTCTGGGCGCTACATGTTGATGGGCAATCTGGCGGTTATGTCAGATCGATTCAGATGGGGCAGAAAAAAATAGTAATGCATTCATCATTTGTATTTTCTTTTTCAAACTGTTACACTAAAAAATTATTATAAGCCGTGGTGCAAAAGACAGGCAAATTCCTAAGCAAAAATCATCCATCCTGTTGTTAATGATAATTCAGCATAAGGGGGGAAGAAAATGGTGAAAATCCGTAGATCTCCAGCGGTCCTGTTCTTAATCATATCGGCCTTGCTGTTCGCCGCTCCGGCCATTGCTGAGTCCGAAGATGGCGTATCTGTGGCGTCTTTTTACACAGAACCGTCTCCACTGCCGGCAGGCGTTCATGGTGACCTTATCAGATCCATAAAAGCAAAAATCGTGATTCCTGAAGCACCCCCGTTTGATTCGTGGCAGATAATGTATCGGTCTTCTGATGCTCTTGGTGGGGCAAACGTCGTGACAGGTACCGTCATAATGCCTGAGGCCTGGGATCATGGGAACGTGGTTGTTTATTGCGCCGCCACTCAAGGGTTTGGTCAGAAATGCGCTCCTTCTTTTCAGTTCAGGGCAGGCAACTACTGGGAAAACGACAATATTATAGCCATTCTTGAAGCGGGTTACGCCGTGTTAATAAGTGATTATCCCGGATATACCACTGGTGGGTATCCATCATTCTGTAACGCTTATAACCAGGGTTATGCCGCACTGGATATAATTAAGGCTTCAAGGCAGATCCCTTACTCTCCATTCGGCCGATTCGACAAAGTCGTTTTCTGGGGATACGACCAGGGCGGGCAGACCGCGGCGTGGGCGGGCCAGCTTCAGCCCTCCTATATGCCTGATTTGAATTTGGTTGGTGTTATAGCGGGCGCTGTCCCCGCTGATCTCATACGTACGGGAAGAACCCTGGACGGCGGACCAGGATCCAATTATTACCTTTTATTTTTAGCCGGGCTGTATTACCAGTATCCCAATGAAGTGCCGTTGTATGATCTTGCAACTGAGGGGGGTATTGAGGCTTTTGAAGGCGCAAGGGATTACTGTGTGTTCGATGGGTTGAAAATATATATGCATGTCGGAAGCAAAGAGTTGACAAAGGATCGCCTTACTATAGACGGTTTAGTTAAAAAAGTCCCCAGGGTGGCCGAGATTGTCGAGGGCATGAAGCTCGGCAAAAGCCCGATTAACGCTCCTGTTTATTTGTATCACGGAACAGCTAATCCGTTTATTCCCATGGATCAGGCCCTGGACCTAAAAGATGCTTATTGTGAAATGGGTATGCGTGTTTCTTTCCAGGTGTTTCCGACGGCCGAGCATCTTATCCCGATGTTTCAGGTAGCTCCATACGCGTTAGCCTGGATGAAAAACAGATTTTACGGCGCGCCTTTGGATGAGACAACATTGTGCGGCACCGGAAACCGTCCTGTATCTGACGCACAGAAGAAGGAAGATGATTTTGTGATTAAAATGGAAGACTGGCACGTTGACGGGCTGGTTGAAATTGAAAGTTTGAAACAGGAAGTCAAACTGCCGGACACAACCACAATGACTTGTGGAGCGAATCTGTCTTCTAAGAGACTGGAAAACGGCAGTATTGATATGCCTCCGTTTAGGGTTAAAGTACGTGTCGGATTTCTTCCAATGAAAGTGGGCTTCAGGATGGAACAGCTTGAGCCGTTTACGGGTTCTTTATACTTAGACAGCATCGGAAACATTACTATGAATGGTGTCATAAAGAGCCATTTTTATGTGAAAAAATGGGGGGGAGAAGCACGTACCTCGACCCCGGTTGAGATGAAACTGTTTTTTAAAGGTCCTGTTGCTGATTTTGCCTCAGGAAAAATGGTGCTTGAGGGCGAGGCGGTAATTCCGGAAATGAAGAGCATGAATGTTCTGGGAGGCATGGTTTCCTCCATTTCTACTAAAAAAATGTCCGGACCCATGAAATACCGTTATAGGGCATATCCAGGAGATCCTTATATGTTGTCCGGCAGTGGTCAAGTAAAAACGGACGCAGAATTAAACACAAAAGAATTAAGCACATATTAAACAGTGTCCATCCATCTTTTGTGAGGGCACGAAAAAGGCTTCCAATCCAGAAATGAAAATTTTTTCGCAAGATCAAGGAAAACAAGGGCTGACGCGGAGGCGTACTTATTATACGCCGCACAAGGAAGCCCGCAGTTTGACGCAGAGATTGCGGGAAAAGGCCATTTATGGATGGAAACCAAATACGGTTCTTTCTCGTAAGCCATAAGAGACAGGTACAAAAAAGGGGCGGTTTTTATCATAAAAGCCGCCCCTTTTTTATCTTAATGTGTTGTCTGTTTAATTGCGTACAATTACCCG
>JBMORB010000321.1:0-10978 GCA_049320925.1 Thermodesulfobacteriota bacterium
TTCATCATAATGGGCCAGCAGAGCCACGGCCCTCCTGTAGAGAAACTCCCCGGCGCCGGTCGGAACGATACGCCGACCCACCCGGTCGATCAGCCTGCAGCCGAAATGAGCCTCCAGATCCTTCACGTGACTGCTCACCGTCGGCTGAGAGAGGCTTACGCTATCCGCGGCTTTTGAAAAGCTCCGCTGTTCAACCACCCTGCAAAATATACGAAGCCGCCACAAATCCATATTTCCTCCTGTTTGACATAGATTATTTCAATAATGATTTTCGATATCATTAGTCTTATCGGTTTGACAAATCAATCCTTCTGAAAAACAATATGACACATCATTAATCATTTGAGGGAGCGCGCATGACCGTCATCGACGCACGGGGGTTGCCCTGCCCTGGTCCTGTTTTGCAGGCAAAGGAATTTATCGAAAAAAACAGACCCGAACGCATTGCCATTACTGTGGACAATGAAGCGGCCCGCCAGAATGTTGAGAGATTCCTCTCATCGCAGGGCTACGACATCCAGGTGACCCAGGACGAACAGGTATGGACCGTCACCGGCGTTCACAAGACCGGCACGGTTTGCCGGGAGGAAGAAACGCCATCCCGCGAAAGCGGGTGCCGCACCATGGTGCTGATCACATCAAACCATATGGGGCACGGTGACGATGCGCTGGGTGAGAAGCTGATGATCAGCTTTATCCGGACACTAAAAGAGATGGGACCCGACCTGTGGCGGCTGGTGTTTGTCAACAATGGCGTCAGGCTGACAATAAGTGCCTCGCCCCTGCTGAACGACCTTCAGGCATATGAAAAGTCCGGAATCCGCATACTGGTATGCGGAACCTGCCTTACACACTTCAACCTGCTTGACCGGAAAAAGGTGGGCCAGACCACCAACATGCTGGACATCGTTACCGCCATGCAGCTGGCGCAAAAAGTGATCGTCATCTGAAACTCACAGCCGGGTCCACTTTCATAGAGTTGCCTCAGGACACAGGCTCAAAATTTTCTGACGATCTTCTCTTTTTTTATTCCCACGATATTTCCGCCGATTCCCAGACAACGGTCATCTTATGCGGCAAGAACGAGAGCAAGATGTTGACTCACCGCCGGTGTCATACTATAGTGGCATTTACGTTTTTTCGCGAAAACCGGTTTTTCTTCTATACCTTATTAATATGGAAACAAGGAGGCCTGTGTAATGAAAGAAGTTGTTATTGTATCCGCCTGCAGAACACCCATCGGCACATTTGGGGGAACACTTAAAAACATGCACGCTTCGCGCATCGCCAGTGTCGCCATGAAAGAGGCGATCCGGCGGGCCGGGATCAACGCCGGCATCATCGACGATGTCCGGTTCGGATGCTGCCTTGATCCCACCGACTCCATGAATGTCACCCGCATCGGCGCTCTGCTGGCCGGTATTCCCGATTCCGTGCCGGCCGTCACCATCAACCGGGTCTGCATTTCGGGCATGGAGGCCACTATCAGCGGCATGGCCATGATCCAGGCAGGCATGGCCGATGTTGTTCTGGCCGGCGGTGTGGAACACATGTCCGGTGTCCCCTATGTGGTGCAGGATGCCCGGTGGGGTTGTCGCCTGCAGGACACGACCTTTGTGGACGCCCTGATCCGGGGCCTTCATTGCGGCTCCCATATCATTCCCCATCCGGAGGATGGGCCGCTCAAGGAAGGCGAACTGATCGAACGGCTGAAAGGCAAGCCCTATATTATGGGCCACACCGCGGAAATGGTGGCTGAGCTTTACAAGATCAGCCGTGAAGAGATGGATGAAGTGGCCCTCCGCAGCCACAACAACGTGGAACGCGCCACAAAAGAAGGCGACTTTGCCGAAGAGATCGTACCCGTGGAAATCCCTCAGAAAAAAGGAAAGCCGCCGGTCATCTTCGACAAGGACGAGCACTTCCGGCCCGGTCTCACCATGGATCAACTGACCAAGCTGCCCCCGGCCTTTGTTCCCGGTATCGGCAAGGTCACGGCCGGCAATTCTTCCGGCCTCAACGACGGAGCAGCGGCCATGGTCATCATGTCCGCCGATAAGGCAAAAGAACTGGGGTTAAAACCCCTGGCAAAAATCATTGCCACCGGCCGGGGGGCGTGTCATCCTTCTGTCATGGGCATCAGCCCGGTGCCGGCGGTCAGGAACATGTTTGAAAAGCATTCCGGCATATCCCTTGACGCCTTTGAACTCATAGAACTGAACGAAGCATTTGCGGCCCAGTACCTGGGGTGTGAAAAAGAGCTGGGCCTAAACCGTGAAATCACCAATGTGAATGGATCGGGCATCGGCCTGGGTCATCCCGTAGGCTGCACCGGGGCCCGCATCATCGTCTCTCTGATTCATGCCATGAAAAAACGGGGCAAGAGCCTCGGCCTTGCCACTCTGTGCGGCGGCGGCGGTGTCTCCATGGCCACTGCCGTGGAAATGATGTAATCCGCGATTATTCGGGAGGAGAACGGTGTAACCGGCCTCCTCCCGAATGATTCATCGCCGGTTAGGGACTCGGCGTCAGGGCCGGGAACGCAGCGACTAGAAGACGGGCCGCCCTTTTCCCATCTCCTGGAACTCCCTTCCAAAGACAGCGCCATGACCGGACCTCACTTTCTTTTACGATATAACATACTGATGTCTCTTTATGAGGCTTTCAAGAGTCATCCATCGGCGGCCATTGATATCCGGGACCTGGAAGAATGGTGCTGTGTTACGCCCGACGAACTCAACTGGAACCTTGCCTACCTTGAAAAATGTGGATACGTGGAATTGGGCACATCGGAGAGCTTCCCGCCTTATATCGCCTCCATGGTGGCCCTGACAGCGGCCGGTATCGATCTGGTGGAGGATACGGAGGGCTGCAAAAGACGGTTTAACATCACGTAATATTGCCCTCTTTTCCCCCCTGCTCACTGATGGCTTTTGATTGACACGCTGATTAAAAATCTGGATAATCCCCGCTAATTCAGGAATCAATAAACATTATTGACGTCCGGCCCGAAGCTGGTGAGAACACAAAACCCGGAACACGGGAAACCTTGATATATCAATGGAAAGGAGGTTGTGGATGGCCGAACAACAGAAAGCTGGTTGCGCCCGGCCAACCGGTGGATTGGTGGGGCAGAAAAAAACACAGGAAAAAGGACAGGAAACCGCAGCACCAGCCATGGAGGTGAGAAAAATGATTCAGGTGGGAAAACCGGCCCCCGATTTCGTGGCGCCCGCATATTACAAAGGCAAGTTCACGTCCGTCAAGCTCTCCGACTATCTGGGGAAATGGGTGGTCCTCTGCCTGTACCCCGGCGATTTCACCTTTGTCTGAGCCACTGAAATCGCGGCGGTCGCCGCGAATCACAAGGAATTCAAAAAGCTCGGCGTTGAGCTGTTTTCCATGAGTGTCGACAGCGTCTTTGTTCACAAGATGTGGAACGATAACGAATTATCCAAAATGGTCAAGGGCGGCGTCCCCTTCCCCATGCTCTCAGACGGCGGCGGCAAGGTGGGCACCGCCTACGGCGTGTACGACGAAGATGCCGGTGTGGAAAACCGCGGCCGGTTCATCATCGACCCCGATGGCGTGATTCAGGCCTACGAAGTGTTGACCCCGCCTGTCGGGAGACATGTGGCCGAGACGTTGCGCCAGATTCAGGCATATCAGCTGGTAAGAAAAAGCAAGGGAACCGAGGCCACGCCGTCCGGATGGAAACCCGGCAAACTCACGCTTAAACCGTCCCCTGAACTGGTGGGAAGGGTATGGGAGGTATGGGAGACCAAGATGGAATCGGAATAGAAACGACCTTCCTTCCGACAGAAACCAACGATCCGTTGAAGGCCCGCTTCAACGGATCGTTTTACTTTTCACATTCCTGATGATTCCCAGCAACCGCTTTCGCTAATCGGCTGCCCGAAGGCGAACCAGCTGGATTCAAGCCACTTACAAATTTACAAGACTCCATGGACATTAAAAATTGGATTGCCCTGTGGCAGGAGAAAGAGGCCCGGCTCAAACACGGTCTTCGCGGTACCCGCCTTCACAGGCTTCTGGGAGAGCGCTTATTCAGCCATCAAATCTGGCGGATCACCAAGAGCGACCTGGCCAACGGTGTTTCACTGGGGCTTTTTATCGGTTTTACGCCCACCATTCCCTTCCACATGTTTTTCAGCGCCATTGGTTCCGTTATACTTCGCGTCAATCTCTTTGCCGCCGTGGCGGCCTGCTGGATCACCAACCCGCTGACAGCTCCCCCCATCTACCTGGCGGCCCACTGGGTCGGTCGTTTTCTTTTCGGGCACTCCGATGTCGTGAAAATGATTCTGACCTTTTTCGGATTTGGGGAAAAAATGGGTAAGCTGGTGGAGCACAGCCTTTACCTGTGGTCCGGATCAATTCTCTTTTCCACTGTAGCGGCGGTACTGGGGAACATATTGACACGCGTCATCTGGAACCTGTTTCACAAGGTCAGAAGCTCAAAAATATCTTGACCCTGTTTGCAAAATCTCTCTTAAAAAAGAGAAAAAGGGGCGCGCAAGCGCGCCCCTTTTGGGGGGGATGGTCGTGCAGGGGATGCACAACCATTATATGCACAGCTGACGCTGGCGGTATTAAAACCGTCAGGACAACCGGTCATACGTCATTTAAAATCGGCCGGTGAGTCGCACGGCCCTTTCCCGGCAAAAAACTCACCTCAACTTTATTAGATAAACGCTTCTTCCGGCATTTCCATGACCGCCGAAGAAAACGCCTTGACCCCGTTCATTTTGCCCACAGCCGTGGGCAGCAGCGTCTGAATAAAGAACTGGGCGGTCTTGACCTGGCCCTGGTAGAAGGCCTTGTCCTTGTCCTTGATCCCACCCTTGTTCAGCGCGTTTGCCGCCACCGTGGCCCGCCACAGATGCATCCAGGCCATCACCACGTCACCGGTGACTTCCAGGAAGGGGGTGGCGGACCCAAAGGCGTCCAGCACCTTTTCCGACATGGCGGTCTTGCCGATGGCCATGGCCACCTCGCCCAGCTTTCCGATGGCCTTTTCCACGGCTTCCGCCAGCTCCTTAAGTCCATCCACCGCCTTTGCCTGGGCCACGACGGCGCCTACTTCCCCCATGAGGTCCATGAAAGGTTTTCCACCCTTCATTCCCAGCTTGCGGCCCAGCAGGTCCATGGCCTGAACACCGTTGGTGCCTTCATAGATGCTGGTGATCTTGCAGTCCCGCACCAGCTGTTCCTGGGGATACTCATGGATATAACCATATCCGCCATACACCTGCATGCCGGCCACGCACACGTCAAACCCCTTGTCCGTGCAGTATGCCTTGACAACGGGAATCAGAAATTCGATCAGGCCCTTGAACTTTTCCTTCTCCTCCGAATCCGCAAGAACGCGTTCCATGTCAAAGCACCGGGCCACATAATAGAGGAATGCCCGCATGCCCTCCACATATGCTTTCATGACCAGCAGCTGACGACGCACGTCGGGGTGCTTGATGATGTTCACAGCCGGCGCGGAATCATCCATGAACTTGAGCAGTTCCCGTCCCTGAATACGTTCCTTGGCATAGGCAACCGCATTGGCGTAAGAAGTGGCCCCCAGAGAGAAGCCCTGAACACCAACACCAAAACGGGCCTCATTCATCATCAGAAACATGGCCTTCATGCCCTTGTTTTCCTGGCCCAGAAGCGTTCCGATGCAATTGCCTTTTCCACCCAGCGTCAGGGAACAGGTGGCGTTTCCATGAATTCCCATCTTCTCTTCAATGCCGGTACACACCACATCGTTGAACTCGCCCAGGCTGCCATCCGGATTCACCCGGTACTTGGGAACGACAAACAGGGAGATGCCGCGGGTACCGCCCGGGGCGCCCTCAATACGGGCGAGCACCGGATGAATGATGTTTTCCGCCATGTCATGTTCACCGGCCGAAATAAAAATCTTGTTTCCGGTAATGGAATAAGTGCCATCGGGATTCTTTTTTGCGGAGGTGGTCAGGGCGCCCACGTCCGTACCGGCATCAGGTTCGGTCAGCAGCATGGTGCCGGTCCATTGGCCGGTATACATCTTCTTCACATAGAGATTTTTCTGTTCTTCAGTTCCCAGAGACTCGATCATCTTGGCCGCGCCATGGGTCAGACCGGGATACATCATGAAAGCCATATTGGCGCCTGAAAAAAACTCGGCGGCCGCGAGGTTGAGCACATTCGGCATGCCCTGACCGCCATACTTGGGATCTTCAGACGCGCCGATCCACTCGCCTTCGCGGTACAGATCAAAAATCCGCTTGAAGGATTCGGGAGCCGTCACCTTGCCATTGTCAAACTTGCATCCATTGTCCCCCTCCTCATTGGTGGGAAGGATTTCCTTGAGGGCAAGATTTCTGGCCTCGGTAACCACCATGTCGATGGTCTTTTTATTAAAATCGGCAAACCGTTCATGCTTGGAAAGCTCTTCCACCTTGAGCATTTCATGCAGAACAAAATCCACATCCCGGCGATTTGAAAGTGTTCCCTGTGCCATAACACATCTCCTTGATTAAATATATTCCGGCAGTTACGCCGTCTGAAAATGGATGAATGAATATCCATTCAATGAATGAAGACTCATTCATTTTTAACAGCCCCATCTTTTCTTGTCAAGACTCCTTTTAATTAAGAAAGCGCCTTAAAAGATTTTGCCTCATTTCGAATAATATAACAGCCACTTCCCGGAATATCGCCGCCACCGCCGGACATAAACCATAAAAATGCAATGCCCGGTATTCCATGAAAAATATTGACATCCCGGCAGGTAAAGGCTACTACACTGTTAACCAACGACGCGGACCATTCGTAAGTTAAGGAAAAACAATGATATCGCCCGATTTTGAAAAAGCCGGGGGGCTGGTTCCGGTGATCACCCAGGACGCGGCCACCGGAGAGGTGCTGATGCTGGCCTATGCCAACCGGGCCGCGTGGGAAGCCACCCTGGAATCCGGAAAGGCCACTTATTACAGCCGGTCCCGCAAAAAACTATGGGTCAAGGGAGAGTCCTCCGGCAACGTGCAGATGATCCGGGAAATCCGCATCGACTGCGACAACGACACCCTGCTTTTCAAAGTGGAGCAGATCGGCGGCGCCGCCTGCCACAAGGGCTACAGAAGCTGTTTTTTCACGAAAGTGGAGGCCGACGGCACCACGCGCATTACGCAGGAGCGCGTCTTTGATCCCGAGGAGGTTTACACAAAATGACACCGGTATTGAAATTCGGCATTCCCAAGGGGAGCCTTCAGGACGCCACCATCGCGTTGTTCAAGCGGTGCGGCTGGAAGATCAACGTCAACGGCAGAAGCTATTTCCCGGATATCAACGATCCGGACATATCCTGCGCCCTGCTGCGGGCACAGGAGATGTCGCGCAACGTGGAGCACGGCACCCTGGACGCCGGGCTCACCGGCAAGGACTGGATCGCGGAAAACGCCTCCGACGTGCATGTGGTGGCCGATCTGGTTTATTCCAAGGCCAGCGCACGGCCGGCCCGGTGGGTCATTGCCGTGGCCAAGGATTCGCCGGTCTACAAACTTGAGGATCTGGAAGGCAAGACCGTCTCCACCGAACTGGTGAACTACACCAAACGCTTTTTTGAGGAGAAGAAGATCACGGTCAACGTTGAATTCTCCTGGGGCGCCACCGAGGCGAAAGTGGTTTCCGGCCTGGCCGACGCCATCGTGGAGATCACGGAAACGGAAAGCACCATCCGCGCCCACAACCTGCGCATCATTCACGAGATGATGCAGACCCACACCCAGCTCATCGCCAACCATGCGGCATGGGAGGACCCGTTCAAGCGGGCCAAGCTGGAGCAGATCGCCCTGCTGTTAAAAGGCGCGCTGCTGGGCGAGAAGCTGGTGGGCCTGAAAATGAACGCCCCGGCATCCGCGCTGGACGCGGTGGTGGCCCTGCTGCCCAGCCTCAACGCGCCCACGGTGTCTCCGCTTTACCAGTCAGACTGGTTTGCCGTGGAGACCGTGGTGGATTCAGACACGGTCCGGGACCTGATTCCCCAACTGATGGCCAAAGGCGCCCAGGGCATCATCGAGTATCCCCTGAACAAGGTGATATGATCATTCGATCCGCCGAATTTATCACCAGCGCGGTGAAGCCGGCCCAGTACCCGGACACGGGACTGCCGGAGATCGCCTTTGCCGGCCGTTCCAACGTGGGCAAGTCCTCCATGATCAACCGCCTGGTCAACCGGAAAAACCTGGTCAAGACCAGCGCCACGCCAGGCAAGACCCGGCTGATCAATTTTTTCGACATCAACGGCGCCATGGTGTTCGTGGATCTGCCGGGCTACGGATACGCCAAAGTCTCCCGGCAGGAGCAGAAAACCTGGGGGCCCATGGTGGAGGCCTACCTGTCGGGCCGCAAAACCCTTCGGGGCGTGATGCTGCTGATGGACCTGCGGCGGGAACCCAGGGAAGACGAATTTCTCGTGACGCAATGGTGCTCCCGCTATTCCATTCCGTGGAAGCTGGTGCTGACCAAGGCGGACAAGCTCAAGAAAGAGGCCACCGCCCGCCAGCGGCGGGCCATCGCCCAGGCCATGGGCATTGGTGTCGACGACACGATCCTTTTTTCCACCCTGCACCGGCTGGGCCGGGAAGAGGCACTGGATACGATTGCCCGCATGACGGGTATAAGAGAGACGGCGGATGGACAACCTTCAGAAGAAAAATAAAACCGGCTTCCGGTCGGGCTTTGTGGCCATCTGCGGACCGCCCAACGCCGGCAAATCGACCCTGCTCAACCGGCTGACCGGCGAAAAGGTCTCCATCACCTCGGACAAACCCCAGACCACCCGCAACCGGATTCTGGGCATCGTCAACCGGGTGGGCTCCCAGGTGGTTTTTGTGGACACGCCGGGCATCTTCCGGCCCAGGGGCCGCCTGAACACGGCCATTGTCAACGCCGCGGTATCGACGCTGGCCGACGTGGACGTGGTCCTTGTGGTCATCGACGTGGCAAAACCCCACAGGGAAGGCGAAACGCTCACACTTGAACACCTGAAACAGCATAAAAAGCCCGTTGTGCTGGCCCTGAACAAGGTCGACCGGATCAAAAAACCCCGGCTGCTGGAGATCATCGATGACTGGCGGCGGCGATATGCTTTCGACGAAATCGTGCCCATATCGGCACTGGAGGCTGTTCAGACCGATGAACTGCTGGCTGTGCTGGAAGGTCTTCTGCCCGAAGGCGATCCCCTCTTCCCGGAAGAGATGTTCACCGACTCGCCGGAGCGGTTTCTGGCCGCCGAGCTGATCCGGGAAAAGGTGTTCCGCCTCACCGGCCAGGAAATTCCCTATGCCACGGCCGTCACCATCGATACCTTCGAGGAGAAAAAAGAAGGCGCGGTCATCCACATTCAGGCCACCATTCACGTGGAGAAGGATTCCCAGAAGGGGATCATCATCGGGAAACAGGGCGCCATGCTCAAGCAGATCGGCCAGGAAAGCCGGCGGGACATCGAGCGCATGACCGGCGCCAAAGTCTTTCTGGAGCTGTTCGTCCGGGTTCAGAAAAACTGGAGTTCAGACGACCGGCTGCTCACGGAGTTCGGCTATCCATGACGGTGCTCTCCTTTCATCCATGCTTTTCCGGGGACCGTTATATTCACTCCGCGGGCCGGTCCCTCACCACGGATGAAAAAACCGCCATGAACCGGGCCTCGGCCGTGATCCTGCCCCAGGCCTGCGGCCGTGACCTCTACGAAGAGGCAACCCGGCGATGCAAAAACGTGTTCCCCGACTTTGCCACGCGGTTTGAATACCCCGGCAAAATCGGCCAGGTCCGGCTGTTTGACGGCATGGGAATGGCCCATCCAGCCACGTTTGTCTTCGCGTCGGTGGGTGAATTTGCGAGAGCCGGGGATACGGCGATCCGGTCACTGGGCTTTCCCCTGGTTTTCAAGTTCGACCGGTCCGACGAAGGCCGCGGCGTTTTTCTGGCACGGACACGAATGGAACTGACCGGCCTGATCGAAAAGGCCGGCGAGTGGGAGCGCACAGGCCAGGCCGGTTTTATCCTTCAGGAATATGTTCCATTTTTCCACGGCGTGCTGCGGGTGGCGATCATCTACACCCAGGCCATCGCCTACTGGCGCGTGGCGAATACAGAGAAAGGCTTCGCCGTCAACATCGCCCGGGGCGCCGCCATTGACGCCTGTTCCCACCCCGACCTGCGGGAAAGAGGGATCGCGGCGGTCCGGGAGGCATGCCGAAAAACCGGTATCAATCTGGCCGGCTTTGACCTGATTTTCCCGGTGGACCGGCCGGGGGAAGGCCCTCTGTTTCTCGAGATCAACTACTATTTCGGCCGGCGGGGACTGGGCGGGTCCGAACATTACTACACCCTGCTGACACGGGAGATCAGAAAATGGCTCAACGACCGGAACGCCGCCGCGTGACCGCCACCCAGCCCTGGGAACAGGCCGTTGACGGGGACGCGATCAAACGGGAAAAAAACAGGGCACGGGAGCTTCGGCAGACCCAGTGGTGGAAACAGCGCCTGTCCCGGGGCCTGTGCTATTACTGCGGAAAGCCGTTCCGGCCCGATGATCTGACCATGGACCACGTGGTGCCCCTGGCCCGGGGCGGGAAAACCACGAAAAGCAACGTGGTGACCGCCTGCAAATCCTGCAACACCAAAAAGAAACAGATGGTGCCCGTGGAATGGGAGGAGTATCTCAGGATTCTTCAGGGGCAATAACCTTCAACCAGCGCAGCTATCCTGCCCCTTTCTTGATTTTCAGAATCTCCTCATAGATCTTTCGGCGGGGCAGGTTGTGTTTCTGGGCCAGTTCCCTGGCCAGTTCCGAAGCGCTGCACGAGGCGTTGCGCACGACTTCGGCCAGCTCCTCCGCATCGGGCATTTCCTCGGCCGGCTCGGCCCCTTCCACCACCACGGTGATCTCGCCCTTCACGGCATCGCGGTCTTCAAG
>JBMORB010000322.1:0-10977 GCA_049320925.1 Thermodesulfobacteriota bacterium
TCCCACACCGGCCGGCCATGTGGTCCGGACGGCCGGCGAAGCGGCGGACGCGGCCAAGAACCTGGGCCGCTTTCCGGTGGCGGTCAAGGCCCAGATTCACGCCGGGGGACGGGGAAAGGGCGGCGGTGTCAAGCTGGCCCGTTCCGTCGATGAGGCCAAAACCCTGGCCGGCGCCATGCTCGGTTCCCGGCTGGTGACCCCCCAGACCGGACCTGAAGGCACCCTGGTGCGCCGGGTCCTGGTGGAAGAAGGGGTGAGCATCGAAAAAGAGCTCTACCTGTCGGTGATCATCGACCGGGAAACGGCCAGCATTGCCATCATGGCCAGCGAAGCCGGCGGCATGGACATCGAAGCCGTGGCCGAAGCCACCCCGGAAAAGATTATCAGGATATTCGTCGACCCTCTTGCCGGACTCTCGGCCTTTCACTGCCGCCAGGCGGCCTACGGCCTGAATCTTCCGCCGGAGGCGATCAAGCCCTTTACCCAGGTGCTGACCGGGCTGTTCAAACTGTTTCTGGACACCGACGCCTCCCTGGTGGAAATCAACCCCCTGATTCTCACCACGGACAAGGCCGTGGTGGCCCTGGACGCCAAGATTAACTTTGACGACAACGCCCTGTTCCGCCACAAGGACATTGCCGCCCTGCGGGACACCGACGAGGAAAACCCGCTGGAAGTGGAGGCCTCCCGTTACAACCTGAACTACATCAGCATGGACGGCAATGTGGGCAACATGGTCAACGGCGCGGGCCTGGCCATGGCCACCATGGACATTATCAAGCTGGCCGGGGCCCAGCCGGCCAACTTTCTGGACGTGGGCGGCGGCGCCAACGCTGAAATGGTGGAAAACGGGTTCCGTATCATTTTAAGCGACCCCAAGGTCAGGTGCATTCTGATCAACATTTTCGGCGGCATTCTGCGCTGCGACGTGCTGGCCAGCGGCATTGTTCAGGCCGCGAAAAACACGGCCATTCACGTGCCCCTGGTGGTGCGCATGGAAGGCACCAACGTGGATGAGGGCAAACGGATCCTGGCTGAATCGGGGTTGAACCTTCATTCAGCCGCCAGTCTCAAGGAGGCGGCGGCCATGGTGGCCCATATCGTGGGGGCTGCCGCATAGGGGGGGCGGGCGTCCGCCAGATATGACCGGGCCTGGTCCGCACGACACGAATGCTGAACACCGAATAAGGAATGTCGAATATCGAAGGAAGGAAGCGGTTCTTTTTATAACACTGCCCGGAAAGCCCTTCCTCAAAATTCGATATTCCCTGTCGGACATTGGATATTGACAACCATCAGAACACGATAACCAGAAACGGATAAAATTATAAAATGGCTATCTTCGTAGACAAGGAAACACGCCTGGTGGTTCAGGGCATCACCGGCAAGGAGGGCGGCTTTCACACCAAGCAGTGCATGGCTTACGGCACGCAGGTGGTGGCCGGCGTTACGCCGGGCAAGGGCGGCCAGGAGGTCGACGGCGTGCCGGTGTTTAACACCGTGGCCGACGCGGTCAAGCAGACCGGCGCCAACTGCAGCATGATCTTTGTTCCCCCGGCCTTTGCCGCGGACGCCATCTGCGAAGCCGCCCATGCCGGGGTCAGGCTCATCGTGGCCATCACCGAAGGCATTCCGGTCCTTGACATGATGCGGGTCAAGCGAATTCTCAAGGGCCTGCCGACCCGGCTCATCGGCCCCAACTGCCCGGGTATCATCACCCCTGGCCAGGCCAAGATCGGCATCATGCCCGGCGCCATTCACAAGCCGGGCGGCCCCATCGGCGTGGTTTCCCGCTCCGGCACCCTCACCTATGAAGTGGTGCACCAGCTCACCGGCCAGGGCATCGGCCAGACCACCTGCGTGGGCATCGGCGGGGATCCGGTCAACGGCACCGACTTTATCGACTGCCTGAAAGCATTTCAGAACGACCGGGAAACCAGGGGCATTGTCATGGTGGGCGAGATCGGCGGCAATGCCGAGGAAAAGGCCGCTGACTTCATCACGGCCGAAGTCACCAAGCCGGTGGTGGGGTTCGTGGCCGGGCTCACCGCGCCGCCGGGCCGGCGCATGGGCCATGCCGGCGCCATCATCAGCGGTAAAAGCGGAACGGCTGAAGGCAAGATCGCGGCCCTGGAAAAGGCCGGGGTTCACCTTTGCCGGGACCTGGGCACCCTGGGCGAGTTGTGCGCCAAGGTCTTCTAGTGCGGCCCTGAAAATATCCGGATTAGCGGCAAGTCCGGCCAGAAACGGCTTTCAATAAGGAGAAACCGCCATGCAGCAGGTCAAAGGGTCCATGCTGATCGAATTTGTAAAGTCGATAAAGGCCGATAAAACCGGCTCGTTTGACAAGTTTCTCACCGACACCGACCGTGCCGTGCTTTCCCAGCGGATTCTTCCCGGGAGCTGGTATCCTTTTGAAACCTACAAGCGCTGTTTTACCGCCGTGGCCAGAGTGTTGGCAAAGGACAACCCGGAAACCTTAAGGGAGTGGGGCCGGCAGTATGGCCAGGCCACCATGACGTCGATTTATAAGATCATCCTTCAGAAAAAAGACGCGCAGGCCGCCATGGCCGCCTACAACAGTGTGTTCAAAAGCCAGTTCAATTTCGGCAAAACAGAGTTCAAGGCGGTGTCCGAGAACGAGATGCTCATCGGCCTTATCGGCTTCGACCCGGACTTTACGGCCCTGCATCATGTGGCCCAGGGCTGGATGGAGCGCACCATTGCACTGGTGATCAACAAACCGGTCCGTTCCGAGATCGCGGGCAACACATGGGAAGGCGGTCCGGCGGTTGTCATTCGCCTGCGCTGGTAATCCGCTTCATCTCCCCGGCTTAAAGATTTCCCTTGCCCCCCTGCTGCAGATGTCTTATCAAGGGATCAGATAAAACGGATATGCAAAGGAGGGCTCACCATGCGCCAGGTAAAAGGCTCCATGTTTATCATGTTTGCCAAGGCGGTCCGGGCCGACAAATCCGGCACCCTGGACCAGTTCCTGACCGACGAAGACCGGGCCATTCTTGCCCAGCGGGTGCTGCCGGCCAACTGGTACCCTTTTGACACCTACAAGCGCTGTTTTGCCGCCGTCTCCACGGTCGTGGCAAAGGACAGCCCGGCGACCCTGATAGAGTGGGGCCGGCAGTACGGCGAGACCACCATGTCCTCTATTTACAAAACCGTTTTACAGAAAAAAGATGCCCTGTCCGCGGTGGAGGCCTATGGCAAAGTGTTGAAAAACCAGTTCGACTTCGGCGGCATAGAGGCAAAAATGGTTTCCGAAAATGAAATGACCATCAAAACCATCGACTTTGACCCGGACTTTGTGCCCTGGTACTATGTGGCCCAGGGCTGGCTGGAGCGCACCATTCAGCTTGCCATCGGCAAGCCGGTCCGCTCCGATATCACGGCCCGCTCCTGGGACGGTGCCCCGGCCACGGTCTTCCGCATGCGCTGGTAATAATCCCGGTCGGCAAAGTCCCGGCTTCTGACTTTTAAACCCCGAGTTTTTTCACCAGTTGGGCCACCCGGGCACCCAGGAGCCGGCCGTTTTCTTTTGCGGCCGCGTCGGGCGCACCCACGCAGGCGGTGCCGTAGTGGCCGGTGGCGGACAATGGGTCACCCGCAACAATCATGCCGTAAATCAGCATGCACTGAAGAATCGACATCATGGTGGTCTCCTTGCCGCCGGACAAATCTCCCGAGGTGGCAAATGCGGCGCCCACCTTGCCCTCCATCTTGCGACGGACCCCCACAAAATCATCAAACACCTTTTTTAATTCTGCGGCCATCCCGCCGAAATAGACCGGGGAGCCGGCGATAACGCCGGCGGCGGCGACAAAATCCTCTTTTGTCACCTGGTCGGTGGAGCGCACCAGGCTGGTGACGCCGCCCACGGAATCAACTCCTTGCGCAATGCTTTCCGCCAGGGCACGGGTGTTGCCGCCCTTTGAATAATAAAGAACCAGCACCTGCATGACAGCCTCCTTATCTAACTTCGGGTAAAATGGGTCTGAAAATATTTCACATGGCGCCAAGGCCACTTCTTCAGATCAAAACTGGAACTGCATTGGCTCCCGGTATGATGGGGCAATACGATTTATTCGATGTATTCGGCAATGATGCTGTGCTTGCGCTTGACCCGCTGAATCAGGCGGTCATAATGGCGCATGCGGACAACCGCACGGCCCACCAGGTAAACGCCCAGCGCCAGAAGCCCCAGCATGAGAAGGCCAAGGGGGATAAGAAGGCCAATCACCTGCCGCACATCGTAATATTCAGACGTGGCGATGAGCACACTCAGCACCGACAGGGGCAGCGCCAGAACGGCAATGCCGGTTCGCATCACGGAAAGGGAGGTGCGTTTTTCCGCCAGCACCAGCTGGACCTCATTGATGATAATGGCCGTGTTTTCATTTTTGGCGGGAAGTTCATCCATGAGCGTTTTTGCTGTTCTGATGAAAAAGCCCCGCCCGCGAAAACGCGGGCAGGGCGGGGGTTAAATATAAGTTATTTGCCGGCCTCTTCGTAATCGGCATCAATCACATCGTCATCGGCCTTGGAAGCACCGGCGGCCGCGCCGTCGCCGGCCTGCTGACCGGCCGCGCCTTCCTGTGAAGCCTTCTGATACATGGCTTCGGCCAGCTTGTGGGAGGCCTGGGTCAGTTCGTCACACAGCTTCTTGATCCGGTCGGCGTCTGTTCCATCCTTGGCTTTTTTCAGGTCCTCGATCTTGCGCTGAATCTCGGCCTTTGTCGCTGCGTCGACCTTGTCTTCGCCAAGCTCCTTGATTGCTTTTTCAGTCTGGTAGATCAGAGCATCGGCTGTATTCTGGGCCTCCACCAGTTCGCGCTTCTTTTTATCTTCTTCGGCATGGGCCTCGGCGTCCTTGACCAGCCGGTCAATCTCATCCTTGGAAAGCCCGCTGGAGGCCGTGATCTTGATGGACTGTTGCTTGCCCGTGCCCAGGTCCTTGGCCGAGACCGCCACGATGCCGTTGGCGTCGATGTCGAAAGTCACTTCGATCTGGGGAACGCCCCGGGGCGCCGGCGGAATGTCGGTCAGGTCGAAACGGCCCAGGGTCTTGTTGTTGGAAGCCATTTCCCGCTCACCCTGGAGCACGTGGATGGAAACCGCCGGCTGATTGTCGGCCGCGGTTGAAAAGACCTGGCTCTTTTTCGTGGGAATGGTGGTGTTCTTTTCAATCAGCCTGGTCATCACCCCGCCCAGGGTTTCAATACCCAGGGAAAGCGGCGTCACGTCCAGCAGCAGCACGTCGTTCACGTCGCCCTGCAGCACACCGGCCTGAATGGCCGCGCCGATGGCCACCACTTCGTCCGGATTCACGCTCTTGTTAGGCGCCTTACCGAAGATTTTCTTCACCCGCTCCTGGACCGCAGGCATGCGGGTCATGCCGCCCACCAGGATGACCTCGTCGATCTGGGATGTGGAAAAACCCGAATCCTTCAGCGCGATTTCGCAGGGCCGGGTCATCTTGTCCAGCAGGTCTTCCACCAGTTCCTCGAGCTTGGCCCGGGAAAGCTTCATGTTCAGGTGCTTGGGCCCGCTGGCGTCTGCCGTTATGAACGGCAGGTTGATGTCGGTCTGAGGGGAAGTGGACAGTTCCATCTTGGCCTTTTCCGCGGCCTCCTTGAGCCGCTGCAGGGCCATCTTGTCCTGCCGCAGGTCGATTCCCTGGTCCTTTTTGAATTCACTGGCCAGATAGTCCACTACCCGAAGGTCAAAGTCCTCTCCGCCCAGATGGGTATCACCGTTGGTGGACTTGACCTCGAACACACCGTCCCCGATTTCCAGAATGGAAATGTCAAATGTGCCGCCGCCCAGGTCGAAGACCGCGATTTTTTCATCCTTCTTTTTGTCCAGACCATAGGCCAGGGAGGCCGCCGTGGGCTCGTTGATGATGCGCAGCACATTGAGGCCGGCGATCTTGCCCGCGTCCTTGGTGGCCTGGCGCTGGCTGTCTGAAAAATAGGCCGGCACGGTAATGACCGCGTCGGTGACCTTTTCGCCCAGGTACTCTTCTGCCGTGTGCTTTATGTCGGCCAGAATAAAAGACGATATTTCCGCCGGGCTGTACTGCTTTCCGCGCAGGTTGATGCGAACGTCGCCGTTGGACGCTTTTTCAATTTTATAAGGCAGCACCTTGATGTCGTACTGCACCTCCGTCGAATCGAACTTCCGGCCGATGAGCCGCTTGACGCCGAACACCGTGTTTTCCGGGTTTGTAATGGCCTGCCGCTTGGCGATCTGACCCACCAGCCGCTCTCCGTCGTTGCTGATGGCCACGATAGAGGGCGTGGTGCGTCCCCCTTCGGGGTTGGTGATGACTTTCGGCTCCCCGCCTTCCATGATGGCGACACAGGAGTTGGTGGTGCCCAGGTCGATTCCTATTGTCTTACTCATTGTGTTCCTCCTTCCCGATACCTTTTTCGTGAAAGCATATTAAAATCTTCAAGATGGTTTGACAGTTATCCATCCGTTACGTCCGATTTTTTCTTTCCGGCGGAGACCACCACCATGGATGGCCGCAGCAGCCGGTCGTGAATCATGTACCCCTTCTGATACTCCTCAATTATGATATTGGCATCCGCGTCCTCCGATTCCCGCCGGGCAACAGCCTCGTGAAAATTGGGATCAAAAGTCCGTCCCATGGCGATGATGGGGGTTACGCCGAACTTGTCAAAAACTCTCCATATCTCCTTTAACGTCATATCCACGCCCGACACCAGGCACTCATTCGGGGCGGGTTCCTCTTTTGCCGCGGCAATGGCCCGCTCAAGGTTGTCGGCCACGGTCAGAAGCTCCCGAATCACCGATTCGTGAGCGTATTTCTTGAAATCCTCCCACTGCCGCTCCAGCCGCTTTTTGTAGTTATCAAACTCGGCGGCGGCCCGAAGATATTTGTCCTGAATCGCCTCTTTTTCCTTTAAAGCCGCTTCCAGTTGACCGGCCAGCACCTCAACCGGATCCTCTTCTCCATTGCCTGATGCTGGCCCGGCGCTCACGTCGTTTGCAGCCGTCTCATCCGCGTCCGTTTTCGTCTTCTCGTCGGCTTCCGCATCCGCATGCTGAACTTTGTTTTCGGCTTTGCCGTCCCGAATATGAACCTTCTTGCTCAAGGGGCCGTCTCCGTATCATATGTTAACAGTCTGTATTTAAAATAATTAAAATCATCCGCCCCCGGATTTTTACCATCGTTTCCGGCCCGGCCGGCGAACTTGTGACAAAAATAAGAATGATCGGGTCAATGTCAAGAAACATAAGTAAGAAAAACAGGTTGTGTAAAAGCAGGGGTGTGGGGGAAACCGGCGGGAAAAGATGCCCATTCAAGACCGGGGACAATCCATGACACTGCCTGCACCGGTTATCGCTGCTTCCTTCCGGACCTGACGAGGTTCCCGGCCGTCAGTTGCATGGCGGCCGGCCAAGAATGGGCAACTGCTTTTATAAACGACTCCTCGACCGGTTGCAAGCCCTATCCCGAATATTTCGTGAGTTTTTTCAACAACAAAATTTTGTCGATACATCACAGACGGTTGACAAAAACCCGTTGGTTTTCCAGAATCTTTCTATTTGAAATCGTTTTAATTTCATGTAATTATATCAAAACCATGAAACACGATCACCTGTCAGAAACCGACCACCCCCTGCTGGAGAGCGTGCGCCGGACCCAGTTCCGCCATGCCATGACCGCGCCCGGTGACGCCGTGCTGGCGGCCGTTTCCGGCGGACCGGACTCCGTGGCCCTGCTTTATTGCCTGGCAGCCCTTGGCCCGGAACTGGGTCTGAACCGCATCGGCGTGGCCCACCTTCATCACGGCCTGCGCGGCGTCGGGGCCGACGCGGATCAATCCTTTGTGGCGGAGCTGGCCGCCCGCCTGAACCTGCCCTTTTACACGGAAAAAACAGATGTGTTAAAAAACGCCCAGGCTGTGGGGATATCGGTGGAGGAGGCGGGCCGTCAGGCCCGATACCGGTTTTTGCACGACACGGCCGCGACCCACGGCTATCATAAAATCGCCACGGCCCATCATGCCGACGACAATGCCGAACTGGTGTTGATGAACCTGCTTCGGGGCAGCGGGCCGGACGGGCTGTGCGGCATTCTGCCGGTCCGAAACAATGTCATCCGGCCCCTGATCCATGCGTCCAGGGTCATGATTCTTGATTTTCTTTCGACCAACGGCATGCCGTATGTGGAAGATCCCACCAACACGGACCCGGCATTTGTTCGAAACCGGGTGCGCCATCAGCTGCTGCCCCTGCTGGCGAAGGATTATAATCCGGCCATTTCCGAGGCATTAAACCGGGTGGCCGAAATTTTTCAGGACGAAACCCGGTGGCTTGGCGACTTGATTGCCGGCCTTTTCGCAAAAGCCGCGCTGAGCAGGGAGACAGCCGAAGTAGTGCTCGATGCCGTATTTTTACAGCGCCTTCCCCGGGCGGCCCAGCGCCGGCTGGTGCGCATGGCCATTGAAAATGTCAAGGGGGATCTGCGGCGCATTTCCTTTGATCACGTGGAAGCGGTATGCCTTGCCGCGGGCCGCGCCTTCGGCATGGACCTTCCGGACGCCGTGCGCGTCGCCGGTGACGACGTTCATGTAATCTTTACCGACGCCACTACCTGTCCACCGGCCGCGGACAGGCGGATCCGGCCCTTCTGTTACACCCTGTTTGACCACGGGCTGGGCAGCGCCGCCGTTACCATCGCCGAAACAGGGGCCACCATCGCCTTTGACCTGACGGAGCGGGAGGCCGTTTCCGGAGAGCACAACGCCGACCGGCGCACGGCCCTTTTCGACGCGGAAAAACTTGCCTGCCCGCTGGTGGTCAGAAACGTGCGGCCCGGCGACCGGTTTGTTCCACTGGGCATGACCGGTTCCCAGAAGATCAGCGACTTTTTCATCAATGAAAAGGTGGCCCCCGAAGACCGGGCGGCCTGTCCGGTGGTGGTGGCCGGCGGCGTTATTGTGTGGGTGGCCGGCCACCGGATGTCCGAGCTCGCCAGGCTCACTCCAGCTTCGCGGCGAGTGCTCAAAGCGACGTTAACCTGAAAAGAAAACATATTCCGAACAAGAGAGGCCCATCATGCAAAACAACACCATCGACAAAAGCTTTGTCATCAGCATCATGAACCGGCTGGACTTTTTCAAAAACTTTTCCGCCGAGGAGAAAGAATCCCTGGTTCACTTTTATCAGCACATCGTCTCATTTCAGGCCGGGGAAGTCATTATTCATGACGGAGACCGGGATGACACAACCTTTTTTATTCTGCTGTCCGGGGAAGCGGTGGTGACCAAGGGAAGGCAGTGCCGGCCCATTGCACGGCTCTCGCCCGGTGATTTTTTCGGGGAAATCTCCTTTTTAACCAAGACCCCGCGCACCGCCACGGTCACCGCGGAGATGGAGCTGATCGTGATCAAGGTGGACGAGACCATGATCCGGGAACTGGGCCCGCCCGTCCGGGAAAAGATCAAGGATAACATCATCGCCAAGCTGGTGGAACGCCTGCGCCGCATGAACGAGCTGGTGGAGCGGCTTTCGATTTAGTCCGGACATTTCATGAAATTTTCCAGCTCGTGCAATTTCCGGGGTCCCGGGCTGAAAAAAGTATTCGCGCGAGCGAAGCCGCAGGCTGAGCTGCATCCGCCACCGCCAAGGCGATGACGATGTTTCTTTTGGTACTTTTCCTGGCGCCAGGAGAAGTGCGCGGACAAGCAGAACAGGGAAAAGCATCTTTTTGCGTACGGCGGCACCTAACATTCTGTCTGGGTAAAAAACAAGTGGCCAGCACCATGTCGGCGCGGGCTACATACCCGGTCCGAATCCGGTGCGCAGCAGTGAGTCCCGGCTGATCATCCCCGCAAACCGGCCCCCGGCGTCTACCACAGGCAGCCGCTTGAGGCCCCGGTCGACCATCAGGCTGACGGCGTCTTCGATCAGCATCTCTTCGCCGGCCGTAATCAATTCCGTGGTCATGACCTGCCCGGCGGTGGTAGCCATGCAAGCGCCGGCCTCGCCGGCTGCGTCCTGTTTGAACGGATGGCCCACGCGGGAAAGCCGGTTCCAGATGCCCGAGGGCCGCTGCTTGAAGCAGCGCAGCAGATCCCGGTCCGATATCAGACCCAGCAGCTTGCCGTCCCCGTCCACCACAGCCACCCGCTGAATGTCATTGTCGCCGATGACGCGGATCACCTCGCCGATGGGGGTGTCCGGCAAAACCGTGTGGGTGTCCCGCCGCGCAATATCGGCCACCCGCTTGAGGTGGGCCACGTCGATTTTCTGGGCGCGGAAGGCGTTCCAGTCCGGGGCCTCACGCATGACCGTGCGAAAGATATCCAGCCGGGACACCATACCGGCCAGGCGGCCCTTTTCGTCAACCACCGGCAGCCGCTTGACGTTCCGGCTCACCATCAGTTCCACGGCCTCGGCCAGGGGCCGGTCTTCGTCGATCAGGACCGCCGGGCCGGTCATCACGTCCCCGGCCTTTCTGGCCGCCATCTGGCTCAGCACCGCGGCCAACCGGTCTTTGTCCGACTCGGCCAGCAGACCCAACCGCAGAGGAAGCCCTCCTTTGCGGATCAGGTCCCCTTGCGTGATCACGCCAATGGGCCGGCCCTGCTCATCGACCACGGGCACGCCAGTGAAAACCGAAGAGAGCAGCATCCGGGTCACGTCGGAAAGGGGCGTTTCAGGACTCACGCTTCTGGGCCCGGCGGTCATGACGTCGCGCACCAGTAGCTGGCGGGGGAAAAAGGCGTTTCTGGCCCGGTGACTAACCACGTTCAGGTCGTGCAGGGCCACAATGCCGTCGGTCACCATGTCGCTCAACCCGTCCAGCACCCGGCCGGCCTGGGCGGCCGGTACAACAATATAGACCCGCACCGGCATGTTAAAGGAGAGAATTTCGATCCGGGTGGTGACGGTCTCGCCGCTTTCGTAGCACCCGGCAAAGCCCCG
>JBMORB010000323.1:0-10916 GCA_049320925.1 Thermodesulfobacteriota bacterium
TGATGGATCTGCTTCAGACCCGCTGACCCGAATACCGTTTCTCAAAATTGAAATCGCTATCGGGATCGGAATCGAGATTCATTCATACTGTCCGCGGCCTCAAAAGTAGCCGAAAACGACGGATCGGGCAAATGACCATCAAGCGAAATTCTCGTGGTCAATAACAGAAATTCGTGTTTTGGTCAGGGATGATCTGTGGGGCAGGGTCAGTCGCCGTACTGGCTCATGAAGGCGTGAAGGGCGGTTTTCAGCCAGTTGACCGAGTCATGGTTGGTCATGACCAGCAGCAGGCCGTTGATGTCCTGCTGGTCGAACTGGAAAAGGGTTTTCATGACGATGGCGGTCTGTTCGGTTTCGAAGTGCTTGAGCAGGAAGCCGAAATCCGTGTTGTCCATGGTGAGCAGCTCGGGCGGCGTGTAGGACACCACGGTGTTGAGGAGATCTGATATTTTACCCACGCAGGCGCCGATCAGGATATTGCTGATTTCCAGCAGCAGGCCGCGTTTGATGTTTTCCGCTTCCACCGCAGTCATCGACGGGTCGGTTTCCCGGCAGGAAATATTGAGAAACTTGCTTAGGACCCTTTCTGTACCCCTGGGAAGGAAGAGCAGGCCCGAACCGTTGAAGTCCCCCCAGAATTTCTGGCCGGTTACACTGTTCCTGGCCCCGTGGTTGATGGTTTCGGTCAGATAGTCCGGAAGGGAATTGAAGTTGAGCACCTGAACATCCGGAACGCTTAAAATAACCTGAATGTCGATCAGGTCGGCCAGGTCGGCAGTGGCGTTGCCGAAGGCGATGTTCATGATCTCCTGAAGGATATCCCGCTCTTCGTCCGAAAAGAAGTCGGCCCGGATCCCCGCCCCCTCGCTATTCATTGCTTTCCTTTAAGGCCTGTTCCGCCTTGTTCAGCGATTCTTCGATGACCTGGGCCTTTGCCGGCTTTTTGAGCAGCGTAAAGGCGCCCAGAGCCATTACATTGGCGATGGATTTTGGCTGAACATCAGCCGTCATGACAATAACCATGGCCTTACTGTCAAATTTTTTTATCTCTTCCAGGGCCGTGTATCCGTCAGTGCCCGGCATGGTCAAATCCATAAAGACGATTTCAGGGCGCAACAGCTGATATTTTTTGATCCCGTCCCGCCCGTCCACCGCCTCAAAAATTTCATACCCCTTGTTTTTGGGAATGGAATTTTTGAGCATTTTGCGGGCCACGGGAGAATCGTCCACAATTAATATTTTTTCGATCATAATGTAACACCTTTACGCGGTTTTTCGGCCTGTTTCCCGGCGCCATACCCTTTTCTGAAAAATCGGTGCCAAATGGTGTCCCATGGACAAGCGCAGTGATAGTAACCTATTTTATTTTATGGAAAGAGTCAAGATGAAACCAGAAAAAAACGGCAACCCGGACTCGATGAGGCGTGTGTTTCCAGGTCCTGGGATGCTTTCGGGAAAAAAAGGAGGGCTGATTAAATGATGAAGGGCGGGTTGTACACACAGGCCTCGGGGTCTATCTGAACGCCGTTAAAAAGCACCTCATAATGGAGGTATCCATACGAATCCGTCTCGCGGTCGCTGACAAACCCGATGATCTCCCCTTTTTTAACGGTGTCCCCGGCCTTTCGGGTCACATCCCTCATATTCTCGTACCGGGTGATGATGCCGTGACCGTGGTCAATGACCACCATGTGGCCGAGGGGTTTCTTCTCTCCGGCGTAAGTGATAATGCCGTTGGCTGGCGCCACCACCTCTGCCCCGCAGGGGGTTCGAATCTCAATTCCCTTTTTTATGGCCGTTCCCGTGGCCATTGTGTCCTGTGTGTCAAAGGCTTTCTGAACGATCCCGGTCACCGGAATGTCCAGGGGCATGCATGTCATGGGATTGATGATAAAATCGGCGTGGTCAAGTACCAGGGTGAGCCGGTTGCGCCGGGCCGCATAGAATAGTTCGGTTGCGCCGCCGGGGGCCTCCCGGTTTTCCTGGGTTACCCGGGTCTCCGCATCGGCTGTGGCGGTTTCTCCCGTCCCGCCGGCGGCCTGTTTTTCGGACTCGGGTTTTGCGCCACCTACACCGAACAGGGACTCCTGGTTGGACGTTCGCTCAATCCGGGCTACATGGCGGATTTCACCCTGAAGACTTTTAAGGTTGGCCAGAGAGTCTTCAAGGCCGGTGAGCTTGCTGCCAAGCAGTGCGATCTGCTGATCCCGCATGTTGATCTGCTGTTTTTGACCGGTGATCCTGCTTTCCAGCAGGCGAGAGTCCGCCGGGTTGTTGCGGAGGGTGAGACATTGGATGAAAACAGTGGCAAACAGCACGACGCAGATCAGCAGACCGATACCCGCGGTGAGAAGGGTGGTATGCGAAAAGGTGTATTGTCTGCTTGTGTAGGCAGTTTCGTCGAAAATCGAAAAGGTGACGATTTTTTTTGTTCGCGCGGAACTGTCTTCCATAAGGTATCCCCTAATGCAATCTGCCTGTCGAACACGGTACAATTTTCAGCTATATTCACCAAAAACAACCCGGATGTCAATATTTTATTAAAAAAAACCTGATTTTTTCTTTTCCGGGGTATCGGTTAACGGAATGTAATGATTGACAGAAACCAGATAGATGTTATGCTTGCCGGGTAAAAAGCGCTTCTATGCGCACAGACGGAAAGAGGGACTCCCGCTTCGACGGAAGACGGGCCAACACTGACGGGGGGAGTGTATTGTGACAGAATGCAAAAACGATGTTCCGGCCCTTGATCACCCCGAGGTTCTGTCCCGGATTTTTCATCCGAGAAAAGAGCAGATGCGGCAAGCCTGGTTTCTTAAGGCCGAAACCATCGATATACCGGTTGCCGCCGGGGTGAAGGTAGGGGCCGCCTTCTATGCCGCCGACCCCGAGGCCCCGGTGATTCTGTTTTTTCATGGCAATGGCGAAACCGTTCCCGATTATGCCGATGTGGGTGGGCTGTATACCGCCATGGCCATCAATTTCCTGGCGGTGGACTATCGCGGTTACGGGTGGTCCGGGGGAACGCCAACGGTGTCGGCCATGCTTGCCGACAGCCATGCGGTTTTTGATTTTGTCAAAGACTGGCTCCGGGAAAGGGGATATTCCGGGAAACGGATCGTCATGGGCCGTTCTCTGGGCAGCGCCTGCGCCTTGGAACTGGCGGCCCGGCATGCATCGGAAATGGACGGGCTGGTGATTGAAAGCGGGTTTGCTTATGCCGTCCCCCTCCTGAAACTGCTGGGGGTGGATGTCAAAAAATTAAGGATTGACGAAACCGCCGGCTTCGGCAATCTGGATAAGATTCGTTCCTACAGAAAACCGCTGCTGGTGATTCACGCCGAACACGACCACATCATCCCCCTGGCCGACGGCCGGGCCCTCTTTGAGGCCTGCCCGGCACCGGTCAAGCGCATGATTCAGATCGACCAGGCGGATCACAACACCATCTTTTATTATGGCAGTGAGGCCTACATGTCTGGTATAAAGGAGTTCATTGAGAACCTGGACGCATAATACCCGCGGCGCGAAAGGTCACCGGGAATGAAATCCGAGACGTCGGCAAGAGCATGAAAAATCCGGTTTCACATATCATCGGGCTTTGGAAGGCAAGGCAGAACAAGTCCCATCAGCATCTTCAGGCGTTGCTCGTCCTTACAGGACCGCTCAAGCCTTACACCGTCCAGTTTGGACTGGAACGCCTGGTCCCGGGCGTGGACAATGTCCGGTACGACGCCTATATCGGTTCCGAATTTCACAGCCTCGCGGGCAAGTTCATCTACGGTCTGATGTCGGCCCAGCTCAAGAACGTGGGCGTGGCCTCCCCTGAAAAAGTTTTTTCGCGCAATGAAAAAGAGCTGGAAGCCTTCAAGCTGGGCATTATCAACATCATGCAGAGCGCCATCAACCGCGCCAAGCAGGCCCGGGAACATCAGGTAGTGCTGCTGGCCCACACCGCCCTGGCCAGAATGCTGATGAACAAAATCCGGGAACAGTTTGAAGAGATCGTTCAGCTTTATCGCCAGACGATTCGAAAGCACGAGGTCAGCCACACGCATGATCTGGGCTCTGTTTTCCGCGTCAAGGAGGATATGGCCGCCGTCCAGCAGAAACGCATGCTTATTATCCGGTCTACGGCCAAGGAATTGCTCCGGTTTGTCTACGATATATGGGAAGGGGACCTGGAAAAGAGTTTTATCTCCAACTTCGGCAAGGAGACGATCCCCCCCCGCGAGTTTTTTCTCAATCCCGTTTTCTTCGTTGATGGCGCCATCGATGACTTTTTCATGATGGAAGAATATGCCCTGATGAGCAATCGGGTGGACGATCCGATTCGCTACGACGGGGTGCTCAAGCTGCTTCGGGAACTGCTGGCCATTTCCGAAATCCTGCCGGAGGCGGCGGTCTGCGGGGATAAAGACGCGGCGCCCAAAACCGGTGATGACGCGGCCCCGAAGGCGGAAGAAACCGCGGAGAGCCATGACGCCATGATCAGCCATATCGATATGCTTTTGTGCCGCGAAAGCAATATCGAGACCCTGTTCGACAGCTACCACACAAAAGAGATTTTTAAAAAAGCGAAGAAAGACAGGGCTCCCAAAGACGAGATCCTGCTTCTTAAAAACAAGGTCGCGGCCCAGCGCAGGCTTTTTGACGGTTTTTACAAGTCCTGCAAAAAATCCGGCCTGCTCAAGGCGGTTGTCGCCGCTCATGAAATCGCGCCCGTGGTTTCCGAGTATTGCCCCCCGCTGCTGCCCCACGACATCGTCAATTACCTGATCGACCCGGCCGAGCGGGAAAAAGTGATCAGCAAGTTGAAGCGGCTCAAGAGCCTTTCCGGCGGTTCCGTCTCATTAAAGGAACTGGACCGGCTTGAGAAGCGGTTTGCCGGGTTGTCCACCGAGAGGCGCAAGATTCACCTGGTGAATTTTTTAAGAAAGTTTTCCATCTACCACCGCGATTTCCGCAATTTCAACCTTCTCAAAGATGGCGTACAGTCCGTCAATCTTCTTGAAGACGAGAAGACCATCAATCTCTCCCGGGTCAACCGCATGCTCTACGAGTTCGCGGAGCCGAAGGATGCCTCGGTGGAGAGCAAGGCCATTCGGAACCATGTGATATTGAAGGCCGACGTAAGAGGGTCTACTGAAATCACCAGCCAGTTGAGCCGCAAAGGGCTCAACCCGGCTTCCTATTTCAGCCTGAACTTTTTCGATCCCATCAACAAGATTCTGCCCGAGTACGGCGCCTCCAAGGTCTTTATTGAGGGTGACGCCCTGATCCTTTCCATTTTCGAGGAGGAGGAAACACCGGCGGGGTGGTACGGCGTGGCCCGGGCCTGCGGCCTGGCCATACGGATTCTGCTGATTGTTCAGCGGTACAACCAGCAGAGCAAGCAGCACAAGCTGCCCATTCTGGAACAGGGCATCGGCATCTGCTATGTGGACGGCCCGCCGGCCTTCCTGTTTGACGGGGACAACCGTATCATGATCTCATCGGCCATTAACCGGGCCGACCGGCTCTCCAGCTGCGACAAGGTGCTTCGCGGCCGGCTGGCCAAAAAACACGGCCCCTTTAATCTGTATGTTTTTTCTTCCACAACGGATCACGGCGACGAGGGAGAAAAAGGCCGCCATATCCGTTACAACGTCAACGGCATCGAACTGGAAGAGACGGCGTTTAAAAAACTCTCCCAGGAGATCGACCTGAACGTGGTCAACCTGAGTATCCCCGAAGCCGGCCGGGAAAAGGTCAAGGTCTACACCGGCACCTTCCCGACCAAGTCCGGACGTTATCAGCGGCTGATCATCCGGGAGGCCCATATCCCGGAACTGGATCCCATTACCTTCAACATGGGCCGCGTCACGGCCAAACGCTACTATGAAGTCTGCACCAACCCGGCGTTTTACGAGAAAGTCAAAAAGCTGGTATAGACCGTTTCCCCTTCCTTCCCCTTGGTTTTGCAACTACGAATATCCAATATCGAACAGGGAATATCGAATCATGAAGACGGATCATTGGTGTCCAAAATAATTCCCAAAAGGACTTTTAAGCTTTATAACCATTTGAATTTACAAATTCCGAAAATAAGACTGAAAACTAGGTTGTCTCTGGGGAGGCAAATCTTTTTATACACCACGTCGGGGCATCAATGGCAGGTCCCGCCCATTGCAGCGCAGCCTTGCGCAAATGCTTTTTTCGGAAAAAAGCGGGCAGGCTGTTTGAGCCCGCCGCAGGCGGGTGAGTTCCTGCCCGCGCCGAAAAAAGCGTTTGCGCAAGGGAAGCCGAAGGCCAAGCTGCACGGGCCGGTTCTTTTGGTACTTTTCTTGCCGCCAAGAAAAGTACACGGATAATCAGGATAATGGAAATACTCTTTGAGCGTACCGCCGTAAATACAATTCGATTTCGATCCCGATAACGATTTAGATAAACAACCGGGGATCTGTTTTGCCATGATTAAAACCGTTTTTGGACAATAATGAAGACGGATGGCTCCTTCATGATTCAATATCCGGGCGCCGGAGTGCGGCGCCCGGAGGTCACCGTATTTCTAGACGGCTTTGTAAAAAGGCCAAGATCAAGGCGCGCAAATCCCGAGGAATGAGGCGTACTATACGTACGCCACAGTGACGAGGGATGCAGCGCAACACAGAGATTGGGCTTTTTACGAAGCCGTCCCTCTCTAACCCGGATATTTCACGAGTTGATTTGGCCGCGGATGCAAGGCGCAGGACGCGAAGCTGTAGTCAATCTACTGCGAGCGGCCTGCAACACAGCAGACGCGGCCAAGGTGACTCGCCCGAAGGGTGAAATTTTCGACATAAAAATCGGCAAAAAATGCCTCAAACCGCTCATGACAGTTTGTATTTTTAAAAAAGCCCGAATTCTACTGCAACAATCCGTGTTTTATAAAAATTTATAGGTGTCGAAAAATTTCATGAAATATCCGGGCTAACCCCAGGGCAATGCCCACCTCACCAGCAGAAAATAGGCGGCCGCGCACGCCGCCAGGTAGAGGCAGGGCCGCCACAGCAGCCGGTAGACCGGCCGCAGTGAAGTGCCGAAATATTCGTTGGACACCAGCAGGCACAGGTGCAAAGGCGAGAGCAGCACGCCGGTGAATCCGAAGGAAAGAGCCAGCATGAAATAGGGGATCATGAGGTGGGTCTGCCCCTGGGAGGTGATCAGGGATATGAGAATGGGAAAGGCGCTGCCCACAAAGGCGATGGTGATGCCGGTCATCAGGCCCACGATAAACGGAAGAATGGCGCAGATCGGCGCCAGGGGAATGCCCGCCCGCAGAAGTTCATCAGATATGGCGTCCACGGCCCCGCTGTCGTCCAGCACTTCCTTGAAAACCAGAATGGCCGCCACCATGTAGACCATTTTAAAGACCTGGGGGCTTTTGATCAGTGCCCACCGGTGTTCCCGTGAAATACGGTTGGAGCGCCAGACCATGAAGATGCCCGCGCACAGGGAAATTATCAGCCCGATCTCTTTTGCCACGGGAAGGCCCGGAAACGCCAGGGAAACCAGCCATCCCATCAGCAGGCCGGCCGCGATCACCACCAGGATGGGGCTGATTTCCTTTAAAAAGGGAAAGAACGGGGGCCGGCCGTTGGATCCGGCCGTTTCCCCCAGGTGAAACTTTCCCACGGGAATCCAGCCGATCTGAAGCACCACCAGGGTAAAGGGAAACATCAGCGCGACAAACAGGGCCAGGTTGATGTCGGCCAGCAGGGTGGCCAGCAGAATGCCGGGGTACATGGGCCACCAGTATTCCCAGATGTGCCGGAACCAGTAGTTGATGTAGCTGAGCATGGCCGGTGAAAAATCGGAGCGGCCTCCGATTTCCTTGACCATGGGCGCGGAAAAAACCGCGCCGCCCGGCATGGGCAGCAGGCCGATCAGGGCCGGGAATATCGACAGATTGAGTTTCGGGCTTTTCACCAGGCCCCGGAAGGTTTCCAGCAGGCGGCGCAATTGGCCGTGCTGTTCCATGCTGCTGCTGAACACCAGAATCAGGCCGATGATGATGCACAGGGCAATGGTTTTCGCATCAAAAAGGCCGTGGATCACCGCCCCAAGGGTGGCCATGGGCGGAAGGAGGAAAAGCAGGGCCACCAGCAGGGCGCCTGCCAGAAAGGCGCTGGCCAGGGAAACCTGTTTGCGGATCAGCAGCACCACGGCCGCGAAAATCACGGCCATTTTCACCAGGGCGGGAATCGTGGACAGAAGGGTCATGGTCGATGGAAAATGGAGAGTGGAAGGTTATTCGGCGGGGTCGCCCTTTTTTCCCAGAAAAGCCAGTAGCGGGGAGGATGATTCGGACCGCCCGGTTTTAATGGAGCCGATTTCGTTGAGCGCTTCCCGGATTTCCTTTGTCTCCTTTTCCTCGATCTCCCGGATCACGGCGTATTCGTGACGGACCGTTCCCAGGGGAAACCGGCCGGCCGTCTTTTTGAGAAAGTTCGACACCACGGACCGGACCGCCAGCCATGTTTCCTTGCGGTACTGGCTGTCCAGGGGGACAAGGGTTTCGGCCGCGGCGGTCTGCCGGGCATGAAAACGGGACATGTAGAGCCTGCGGATACCCGTCATCCACAGCGCCAGGACCGCGGCGCCGCACGCGCCCATGACCGGGTAGATCACGGCCGGGTCCGACATCAGGCCGCCCTGCATCATGGCAAGACCGGCCGCTCCGCCCGTGATCAGGGCGGCGGCAAGGCCCGACAGAAAAAACCGGAAGGCCGTGGCCCGCCTTTTTTTGCCGTAGGCGGCCAGGGTTTCCAGCAGCAGGGAAAGCCGCTCGCTGTGGGTTTCCAGAAAAGTGGCCAGGTGGTCCAGGTGGTGGCGCGGGGCCTGCATCAGGGCCTCTTTCAGTTCGTCGCGCTGGTTTTCCAGCAGAGAAAGATAGGCCGCGGCCGGTCCCCGTTCGCCGGTGCCGTCCTGGGCCGCGGCTTTTCGGGAATAGGTCAGCCGGATGGGCGGAATGTCCTTGCGGCCGGTGATCTGGGACAGGTTCCAGCACAGGGTGCCGTAGACCCGCAGCAGGTCGCTTAAGGACGCGCACTCGTCGATGCGGTTTAACACAAACAGCACCCGGTCCTCAAAGGTGTGGGCCGGCAGGGTGTCCCGCAGGCTGATATGGGCCTCGCGCACGGTGCCGGCCTTGTGCGGGTCGAACATCACCACCACCAGGTCGGCGATATGGGCCAGGTCCCCCACCACCTCCTGGTAATTGTAGCCCCGGTCCCGCTCGGTGATGCTGTCCAGCATGCCCGGCGTGTCGATGACGGCAAAGTTTTTCAGAAACGGCGAATTGACCTTTTTCAGGCAGAAGTGGGCCGCGAACTGCTGGCCGTGGCGCTTCATGCCTTCAAAGGGGAACTCCTGGTTGGACAGCAGGTACTTGCCGTCCCGGTGCTCGGTCACGCGGATGGCTTTCTGGTCCAGCGCCGATTCGTCGCAGGTCAGCACGGTAAACGAGTCGTCGGTGGGGGCCTGTCCCGTGGCCTGAATGTCGGCGTCCAGAAAGTCGTTGATCAGGGTCGATTTGCCGGAAGAGTAATTGCCGATGATCAGCACCAGGGGCCGCCACTTGATCTTGGATTCCAGGGGCGAATCGCTGTACCCGTACTTGATGGCCACCGGGCTCATCTGCTTTTCCACCATCTCCAGCAGTTCAGCCTGAAGGGAACCGATAGCGTCTTCCGCGTGCATGAATGCTCCGTTTTTTTTCGTTATATTTGATGTATCAGCTATCAGAAGGCCGGTGGCCTGTCAACATCATATTGGCCGGTCTTTTTGTGTTGACGAGGGTGGTTTGGCACGGTTAAACTCAGCCTCATCGGCTGTTTATCATCCGCCGGTGCACCCCGCCAACTGTTTCAAACGTCAAGGGGAGGAGACCATGAAGGCACTTTCCGATTTTGCGACCGACAAGCGCCAGGGCAGGAAAATCATCATGCTCACGGCCTATGATTATCCCACCGCGCTGCTGGAGGACCGGGCCGGCGTCGATATCCTGCTGGTGGGCGACAGCGTGGGCAGGAACATGCTGGGCTATGCCAGCGAGCTTGAAGTCACCATGGAAGACATGCTTCACCATGTCCGTGCCGTGGCCCGCGGCGCGAAGCAGGCCCATGTCATGGCCGACATGCCCTTTCGGTCCTGCGACACCCCGGCCCTGGCCCTGGAAAACGCCCGGCGGTTTCTGGAAGCCGGTGCCCGCAGCGTCAAGATCGAGGGCGAGCAGGACATGGCAGACCGCATCAAATATGTGGTGGACGGCGGGGTGCCGGTGTGCGCCCACATCGGCTACACGCCCCAGACCTCGGGCAAGGCGGCGGTTCAGGGCAAGGATATTGACCGGGCCATTGCCCTGATCGACGCGGCCCTGCGCCTGGAGGCGGCCGGGGCCGCCATGGTGGTGTTCGAGCTGATTCCCGAACTGCTGGCCAAAGAGATCACGGCCCTTCTTTCCATTCCCACCATCGGCATCGGCGCGGGCCGCTTCTGCGACGGCCAGGTCCAGGTTTACTGCGACATCGTCGGCCTTTCCGAGCGGGTCTTCCGTCACGCCAAGGCCTACGACGCCCTGGGCCGCCGCTACCAGGATGCCTTTGCCGCCTATGCCGCCGAAGTCCGTTCCGGCGCCTTTCCCACCAGCGCCAACGCCGCGGCCCTGCCCGACGACGTGGCGGCCCAGGTCAAGGAGTGGATTAAGAAAACTTATGGCAGGTAAGGGGAAGGACCATTTCGGTGACGCCACCGAAATGATCGCCGCTGGAGGTCAGGCTAAAATCCGAAGCGTCGATATTCGTTTCAACAACCACATCAATCCAAGTCGGTGATCCTTCTAAACACAATAGCCGGCAAGGAGATAAAATCATGAAGCAGACAATCAAAAGGAA
>JBMORB010000324.1:0-10870 GCA_049320925.1 Thermodesulfobacteriota bacterium
GGGGCCTGCTGCCGGGCCATGAAAAACATGGGCCTGTCCCGGCTGCGGGTGGTGGCGCCGGAAGAATGGGACCCGGTCCGGATCATGAAAACCGCCACTCACGCCTGCGGGGACGTGGTGGAAAAGATCGAGATTTTCGGCGACACGGCTTCGGCGGTGTCGCCTTTTTCTTACGTTGCCGGCACCACGGCCCGCATGGGGCGGCAGCGCCAGATGGTGCTTTCTCCCGCCGATTTCGCTCAAAAAACGGTCTCGCTGTGCAGGGAAAACCCGGTGGCGGTGATGTTCGGGCCCGAGGACCGGGGCCTTGAAAACGACGATCTTCAGTACTGCCACAACCTTGTTCATATTCCCACCTCCGAGTTCTCCTCCCTCAACCTGGCCCAGGCGGTCCTGGTGATCTGCTACGAGCTGTTCGGCGCGGCCCGGCCGGATCAGGACCATTTTTCGCCGCGGCTGGCCTCCAGCTTCGAGCTGGAGGGCATGTACGAGCAGATGAAGGAGGTGCTGCTGGCCATCGACTTTCTCCGGCCGGAAAACCCTGACTACTGGATGAACAACTTCCGGCGGTTCGTGTCCCGCGTGGGCCTGACCGCCAAAGAGGTCCGCCTGATCCGGGGGGTGTGCCGTCAGGTGAACTGGTACGGCGGAAAACGGTATACCGACGGCCTGGCCGAAGGGAAAAAGAAAACCTGACGCGGATCAGTCGTTTTCGCACGCCGCCGGGGGACGTTTCACCGATATCACCAGCAGGGCCGCGATCACGTCCAGGATCATGAACAGGATATAGGCCGGCGTGTAGGACCCGAAGCGGTCGAAGCTGGCGCCGGCAATACCGAATCCCGTCATCTGAATGATCAGAAACACCCCGATGAACCGGAATACCGAAGAGAAGGCCTTTCGGCCGAACAGGTCGGCCACGATGATGGGGTACGTGGACATCACCCCGCCCATGGCAAACCCGAACAGGCAGACAAACAGGCCGATGGCCGCCGGGGAATTGGCAAACAGGGCGGCCAGCAGGCCGATGCCGTTGATGGCCATGATGGTGGAAGCCATTTTCGGGGCCGCGATGAAATCGCACAGCGTCCCCCATACATATTTGCCGATGGTGCCGGTCAGTGCCGTGGCCGCCATCAGCAGCATGGCCGTGGTGTCGGAGAATCCCACCTCCACGAACCTGGGCTTCAGCTGTGACATCACCCCCACCACGCCGATCATGGCCATGGCATAGGACAGGCCCACCTTCCAGAAGGCCTGTGTTTTTACCAGCCGGCCGAGGGTCCACCGGGCAGGGCCGTCCGGCAGCGGACACGAAGGCTCAAGGGGAATGCCGGGCGTGGTGATACCCATGGCCAGGTTGCCGGGCAGTCTGGGTTCGGCTTCCGGCGGGCCGCTCTCCCCGTCGGGCATCAGGCCCTTGTCCTCGGGCCAGTTGACGATCACCAGATGGCACAGGGGCGCCACCATCAGTACCGCGGCGCCGAGAAGAACGGCGGTGGTCCCCATGCCGAGGCGGCCGATGAGGAACATGGTGCCCAGGGGCAGCACCGCGCCGGACAGGGACATGCCGGCGGTGGCAATGCCCAGTGCCCGGCCCCGCTTGCGGACAAACCAGTTGCTCACCGCGGAGCTGGCCACGATGCCGCCATAGGCGCCGTTTCCCACGTAAAGTAGAATATAGAGGAGATAGAAGAGCCACAGGTCAGAGACGTGAAACACCAGCATGAAGGCCGTGCCCGATATCAGGGATCCGATGATCATGAGCCTTTTGACGCCGGTGCGCATCACCAGGGTGCCGAAGAAAAACTGGCCCAGCAGGCCAAAAGGCGTGCCCAGCATCAGGGCCATGTTGACCTGGGTCCGTGTCCAGCCGTGGGTTTCGCACAGGGGTTCCAGAAAAGCGTTGAAAACGTAAAAACCCGTGCCCGTGGCCATGAAGTTGGCCATAAAGGCGACGGCGACGATGTACCAGCCATAGAAGACCGGCCGCGGGGATACTTGTGTCATGAGGCGGTCAGCGCAGGCAAGAAGGGGTTGGAGCCGTCTATCCAAATCGAAATCGGTATCGGTATCGAAATCGGAATAAGCGCGGCTGTCGATTTCGAAGACAATAAACAGGCCCAGTGTGTTGCCGGTGTCATCAAAAAAACACTCCGATCAAGTTCGGACTCCGATTCAGGATAGCGTTGTAAAAAGTTAGAATCCGAACGGCTTCGTAAAAAGCCCAAGTCCAAGGCGCGCAAATCCCGAGGAATGAGGCGTACTCGGCATACGCCGCAGTGACGAGGGATGCAGCGCAACAAGGGAATTGGGTTTTTTACGAAGCCGTCATTCATTGCGTTCCACCCCGTCGGGCAGAGGCGCCACCTTTTCGCCGCCCAGCACATAACCGCCGTCGAGGCGAAGCACCGCCCCGGTCATGAAGGGCGCGTCCCGAAGAACAAACAGAACGGCCCGGGCCACATCATCCAGGGTGCCCAGCCGCCCGGCCAGGGTGTGATCGAGAATGGCCTGGCGCTGGCCGCTGGTGAGCAGCCCCCATCCCCGGGTCTGGGGGCCGTGGCGGGTCTCCACAAAGCCAAGCATGATTTCGTTCACCCGGACATGAGGTGCGCCCATGCGGGCCCAGGTCTCGGTCAGCAGGGAAACGCCGCGGCTGGCCGCCGCGTATCCGTCGTTGAACACGGGCCCGGCAGGTCCGGACCGGCCCACCATGCCGGCAATGGAGGAAAAGTTGACCACCGCGGCCTCGGGTGATGCCTTGAGCAGGGGCAGGGCCGCTTCGAACACCCACTGCTTGGCCCGCAGGGTGGTGGCCATCTCCAGGTCCCACTGCTTCGGGGTGTAGGAACCATGAACCACGGGCCAGCCGCCCCGCTCGATGTTATTGATCAGCATGTCGATGCCGCCGAAACGGTCGGCCACCGCCCGCACCAGGTCCTCCACGGCGGCCCTGTCGGTCAGGTCCACCCGGTGGATCAGATGCCCGGCGCCGGATTGCGCAAACGCCTCCTTCATTTCCGGCAGGCTTTCTTCCCAGTCATAACAGGTGAGCCCCAGTCTTACCCCTTCGCGGGCCAGGGTCAGGCCCACGTGGCGGCCGATGCCCTTGACCGCGCCCAGTACCAGGGCGACTTTTCCCGAAAGTTCCATTGACCGATCCTTATTCGGGTTATGATGGAAACAGCATTTTCTTGACCCATGCCAGGGACACGGTCAGCAGGGCCGTGTCATCCGAAGCGGCGGCGGCCAGCGTGGCGTCGTCCGTTTCCAGGCCTTCCAGGTCCCCCTTGTCGAACACTTCCGTTTTAAACCGGTCCAGATCATAGCAGCCGGTGTAAAAGATTTTTTTCGACACCAGGTCCAGGGTTTTGCCCGGCAAGAGCCGGTTTTTCGCACTGATGAGTTCCATGAGCCTGTCGTTGGCCTCGTTATAAGGGGCAAGGCCCTGGTCCTCGACCCACCGGGAAACCGTCCGGGGCGCTCCCCGGTCAAATCCCCTGCAATGGGGTTCCTTCAACAGCAGGTAGCGTTCCGTGATGCGGCCGGTTTCCCGGTTCCGGGAGGCGACCCTGGCCAGGGGATAAACCCGGCAGGAGGACGGCCGGTCCTGATAAACGCCGCATCCTTTGTCGGCAGCAAAGGGGCACTGCCGCTGCTGATCAGCCGCCGACCGTTTCAGTGTCACCACTTCAAGACCGGTGCCCTGTCCCGTGTAGTGAATGGTGTAACGGTCCAGGAATTCACCGGACAAAAGGCCCAGGTTGGTTTTCAGGCGCAGAATATCGTAAGGGGTGAGGTACTGCACCACATCGCAGCCGCAGGCGTTGAAACAGGGAACTTCCGGGTCGCAGGCAAAGCGAAACGTGTCTTCGGGTCCAAGCTCTATGACGCTGTAGTCTTCCATTCTATAAAATATCAATTCTGGTTTTGATTGTTTCACCATCCAACCGGCTGGTTCGGGTCCCGGCGTTAAGGCAGATAAGCGTTCAAGGGTTCCAGGGTTCGAGGGGTCAAGTGGTATTTCCGAAAAACGGTATCAGTAGATCAAAATTATAAAAGCCGTTACCACCCTTGACCCCTGCTTTTTTAAAACTCGATGTTGGGCCGCACAAACACCTGGAAATCACTGGACTTGTTTCGCGACAACAGGCCCGTGTATTTCCGGCTGGTTTCCCAGATGCCGCCCACGGCCAGCGAGAAAGCAAACTTTTTGTCCTTGATCGGCCATTTTTTTTCCAGGGAAAGGTAGTGGCTGATGGGCTTGAAAGAGTCGGCGGTGACATGAAAGGTGTACTCAAAACCGCTGTTTTTCAGTATCGAGCTGGCCGGGGCCTCATAGTCCAGCCGGCTTCTTCGCAGGGAGACGTAGATCGAGTCGGTGATGTCCGGGTGGTCATGAATTTTGCCGCCCAGCCGGAAGCTCCAGGTGAGCTTCTGGTCGGAAAAGACGCGGTCCCCTTTTAATTTCCACTCGATCTCGCACCACTTGTCGTAGATAAAATCGTTGTCCTTGATGTGGTAGTCGCCGGCGCTGAACAAGAACCCCATGTAGCCGTTGTTCCCCGCCTTGCTGGGTTCACCTTTTTTTTGAAACTGCACCACGTTGCCGGTAAAAACCGAAACGGCATAGGGTTCGTCAAACCCGGCGGTGATGACATTGACAAGGTTTAACCCGTCGATTGCTTCCGAGTCGTTGTAAAAATCAGGGGCCTGGTCCTTGATCCAGCCGCCCAGGCAGGGCATGGGGTAGACGCTGGCCTCCAGCAGCAGAAAACGGGGCACCAGCGAACTTTTGAGCAGGTCCCGGTAGACTTCGAATTCGCTTTTTTCGCCCGCCTTGGGAATGGGCGCGTCAGTCAGGCTCAGGATCAGGTCGGCCGAGGTATAGTAGGCGTCCCACGTGACTTCAAAGGCGACCCGCTCTTCGGCCTCGTCGGGTACGGGGCTTTCCTGGGGGGCCCCGGCCCCTTCTTCCGCTGCCGCAGGCCACGGCGGCCCGGCCAGCAGAAGAGCGCAGTAGAAAACAAAAAAGATGTTGCGAAACGCTGCCGCCACTTATTCTCCTTCAAACTCCATCAGCGTGAACACGTTGTAGTCTCTGATTTTTTCCCGGCCTTTGAGGTCGGGCAGGTCGATGACAAAGGCGCACTCCACCACCTGGCCGCCCAGCTTTTCCACCAGGTTGATGGCCGCCTTTACCGTGCCGCCGGTGGCGATCAGGTCGTCGATGATGATGACTTTCTCCCCTTTTTGAATGGCGTCCTCGTGAATTTCAACCATGCTGTCCCCGTACTCCAGAGAATAAGACTCTCCCACGGTGCGAAAGGGGAGTTTGCCTTTTTTGCGCACCGGCACAAACCCCACGTCCAGTTTGTAGGCCAGGGGCGCGCCGAAGATCAGGCCCCGGGCGTCGATGCCCACAATTTTGTTGATGGGCATGTTCCGGTAGCGGTCATGAAACCGGTTGATGGTCTCCTTGAAGGCGGCCGGGTTCTGCAGCAGGGTGGTGATGTCCCGGAACATCACGCCTTTGATGGGCCAGTCGGGCACGGTGCGAATGGTTGATTTCAGGTCCATGTGGGGTTCTCCTGGCCGTCAGCGGGCCGGTTTTGTCCGCGGGCTTCATCGTCCGCGTAACTTTTATATCTTTGAAACCGCCGTGATCAGCAGCTGTTTCACGTGCTCGGCGTTGCTGTGGAACACCGCCATGATGGCCTCCCACGACACCGCCTCCTCGTCCTCTTTCCAGCAGTCGTAGTCGGTGGACATGGCCACCGCCGCGTAGGGAATCTGGGCCTCGTTGGCCAGGGCCGCTTCGGTGGCAACCGACATGTTGATCACGTCCGCGCCCCAGGCCCGGAACATCCTGGATTCGGCCCGGGTGGAAAAGCGGGGCCCTTCGATGGTGACCACGGTGCCGGTCTCGTGAATGGGAAGTCCAAGGTCCTTTCCGCTTTGGATCAGCACGGCCCGGAGGTGTTTGTCAAAAGGGTCGGCCATGGGGGTATGGGCGCTTAAATCCAGGTGCTCAAAGGAATCAAAGAAGGTGTTCTTCCGGCTTTTGGCAAAATCGATGAACTGGTCCAGGACCACAAAGTCGCCCCGGTGAATAGGGTCCCGCAGGCTGCCGCAGGCCGTGGTGGCCAGAATGTGGGTGGCGCCCCGGTCTTTCAAGGCGTGAATGTTGGCCCGGTAGTTGACCTCGGAAGGGGAGAACTGGTGGCGCCTGCCGTGGCGGGAGATCAGCATCACCTCCACGCCTTCAATGGTTCCGCACACCAGCGGGGATGTCGGCTCTCCATAAGGGGTGATGACTTCCACGTCTTTTGCGTTCTGAAGAATGTCCGGGTCTTCCAGGCCGGAACCGCCGATAATGCCTATTTTTTTCATGGTCTCTCCAGGGTGTGGCGCCGCAGCCGGTTGTTGCCAGGTCATGAAAAAGGGCAGACCGCTCAGTGGCCGCGGCAGCGGCCCACGGGGTTGCCCGCATCGCTTGCCTGCGCATCGCATGATGCACTCGGGTAATATGCCGGAAATACACTATGGGTGTGGAATTGTCAAGCGTGATCGGGCCTTTATTGGCATTGCGGAAAACCTGAAAATCCATGGCCGGCCATTTGGGGCTTGACATCCTGACACACAACTGGTATGACCTCTTACCAGAATGGAGACGCGCATGAATTTTTCCCCGACCCCTTTGATCAAGCCGGCCCGGCACGCCGAGCAGCATATTATCATTTCGATTCTGGACGGCACCTGGCCCCCGGGCACCCAGCTTCCCGGCGAGCGGGACATGGCCGCGCAACTGGGCGTCACCCGCCAGACCCTCCGGGAAACACTGCAGCGCCTGGCCCGGGACCGCTGGATCACCATCAGTCACGGCAGGCCCACCGTGGTCAATGACTACTGGCGGACCGGGGGCATGGCCATGCTCAAGACCATGGCGGCCTTTCCCGAGTATCTGCCGACGGAGTGCGTGGTTCATCTGCTGGAGGCCAGGGCCGTTTTTCTGCCGGCCTGCGCGGCAAAAGCCGTGCCCGCGCATCCTGAGCTGTTTTCCTCCCTGCTGGAAACCGCCGGTGACCTTGACGAAAGCGCCGACGCCTTTGCCGCCTATGACTGGAATCTTCAGATTCAGATGGCCCAAAACAGCGACAACCGGGTCTATCCATTGTTTTTGAATGATTTTGAACCGGTGTTTGGCCTGCTCGGCGGTTACTACTTTACCATGGAAAAAGGCCGGGCCGCGTCCCGGCGCTACTATAAAAGCCTGTCAAACGCCATTGTCCGGAAGAAAAAGGTGGAGCCCGTTGTCCGGCAGGCCATGGAGGAGAGCATCGAGATATGGAAAGCATGTCAAAAGAAATAGCCTCCGGTACGTTCATCACGGTTGACAACGTGGCCCGGTCCTGGGACCTGATTGTCATCGGCGGCGGCATCACCGGGGCCGCGGTGTTCCGGGAGGCCGTGCGCATGGGCCTGAGGGTGCTGCTGATGGAGCAGGAAGATTTCGCCTGGGGCACCTCCAGCCGTTCTTCCAAGATGGTCCACGGCGGCCTGCGTTATTTAAAGGAGGGCAAGGTACTGCTGACCCGGGCCTCGGTAAAGGAGCGCCAGCGGCTTCTTGGGGAGGTCCCCGGCCTGGTGGACCCGCTGGGGTTCATGATGCCGGTCTATTCCGACGGCGGACCGTCCAAAACCCTCATGGGCGTGGGACTTTCCGTTTACAGTCTCATGGCCCTTGAAAAACAGCACATCGGCTACAGCGCGGCCCGCATGGCGGAACTGGTGCCGGGACTGCGGACAGAAAACCTGACCGGCGGGTTTTATTTCAAGGACGCCCAGGTGGATGACGCCCGGCTGGTGCTGCGACTGATTCAGGAAGGCCAGGCCAACGGCGGCACGGCGTTGAACTATACCCGGGTTCAGGCCATCGGCCGGGACAGTCATGGCAAACTGGCTTCCGTCACGGCCCAGGACACTGAGACCGGCGCCTCGGCCGAGCTTTCCACAAAGGCCGTGGTCAACGCCACCGGCGCCTGGGCCGACCGGCTGGGCACCGTTCCCGAGCCTGGCGTGCACCTGCGTCCCTTGCGCGGCAGCCACATGGTTTTCCCTGCGTCCGTGTTTCCGCTGGACAAGGTGGTCAGCTTCATTCATCCGGCCGATCACCGGCCCGTGTTCATCTTTCCCTGGGAGGGAACCGCCTTTCTGGGCACCACCGACGTGGATCACGAACGCGACCTGAACACCGAGCCGGTGATCACCCGCCGGGAAGTGGACTACCTGATGGAGGGCCTGGACTTTATTCTGCCGGGCCTCAACATTTCCGAGTCGTCGTGCATCGCCACCATGGCCGGGGTGCGACCGGTGCTCAGTCACGGCAGGGCCGCGGCCTCCGCCGAATCCCGGGAACACGCGGTGTGGGATGAAAAGGGCATGGTCACCATGACCGGCGGCAAGCTGACCACGTTCCGGCTCCTGGCAAACGACGCCCTCAAGGCGGCCCGTGATTATCTTCCGGCAACCCCGCTGCCATCCAGGAAAGAACCGGTCTTTGACGCGCCGAAAAGCCGGTCCCGGAAGATGGACCAGGTGAAAGCGGCGGCGCAACAGCGCCTCTACGGGCGGTACGGGGAACAGGCCAACGCCCTGGTGGAAGGGTGCGTCCCGGATCTTCTGACACCGGTATTTTCCACCGACACCCTGTGGGCGGAAATCGATTTCGCGGCCCGCCACGGGCAGGTGCGCCACCTGTCCGATCTGCTGCTGCGGCGCGTGCGCATCGGTGTTCTGCTGGCCGAAGGCGGGGCAATCTGTTTTGAACGGCTGGAGCCCATATGCAAATCAGCCCTGGGATGGAGCCAGGACCAGTGGGAGGCGGAAAAGGCGGCGTACATGAAATTATGGAACCAGGCCTATGCTCCGCCGGCGGTTTTGTTCAAGGCTGACGAGATATAGTGGAACCACTTTTGGGGCATGAAACTTGATTGTTTTTCCAAATCACTATCGCTATCGGGATCGAGGCGTTTCGTACTGATTGTAATTCGATTGCGATCCCGATCCCGATCCCGATTTTGATAGCGATTTTGACTGAAAAGGAGATGCCATGACGCAATCCAGAGACACGGCCGTGCTGCTGGCAGTGGACTGCGGCACCCAGAGCCTTCGAACGCTTCTTTTTTCACAAAACGGCGACCTGCTGGGCCGGGTCCAGGTGGAGTATGCCCCCTACGTCAGCCCCACGCCCGGCTGGGCCGAGCAGGACCCTGAGATCTACTGGAACAGCCTGTGCGCGGCCTGCAACCGGCTGAAGGCCGAACACCCGGAGCATGTCAGAAGAATCGCGGGCGTGGGCGTGACCTCCCAGCGCGCCAGCATGATCAACGTGGACACGGCGGGCAAACCCCTGCGGCCCGCCATCATCTGGCTGGACCAGCGCAAGGCCGATCCCCCTTTTGCGCCACGGCACGTGGTCAAGCTGGCGCTTCAGGCGGTGGGCATGTACCATACCGTGCTGGACATTCAGGCCGAGGGCAAGTGCAACTGGATTCGCCAGCACCAGCCCGACATCTGGGCCGCCACCGCCAAATACCTCCAGGTTTCGGGCTTCTTAAACCACCGGCTCACCGGCCGGTTTGCCGATTCCGTGGCCTCCCAGATCGGCCATCTTCCCTTTAACTACAAGAAAATGCGGTGGACGAAAAAGCCGGACCTGCCGGCCCTGTTTTTCCCGGTGGAGCCTGAAAAGCTGCCCGAACTGCTGGCGCCCGGCCGCGTGCTGGGAAAGATCACGAAACAGGCGTCGCAGCAGACCGGCATTGCCGAAGGGGTGCCCGTGGTGGCCTGCGGATCGGACAAGGGGTGCGAAACCATCGGCGCCGGCGTGGTGGATACCTCCATGGTGAGCCTGAGCTTCGGCACCACGGCCACGGTCCAGACCACAACCGGCCGGTATTTTGAGCCCATCCGTTTCATGCCGCCCTATCCGGCGCCCATTCCCGGCCACTATAACCCCGAGGTGGAAATTTTCCGGGGCTTCTGGATGATCACCTGGTTTAAAAACGAGTTTGCCTTTCAGGAGGTGATGGAGGCAAAGGAGAAGGGCATTGCCGCGGAAGTGGTGTTAAACCGGCACCTGGAAAAAACATCGCCCGGCTCCATGGGCCTGGTGGTGCAGCCCTACTGGAGCCCCGGCCTTAAGCACCCGTCGGCCAAGGGCGCCATGATCGGGTTCGGTGATGTTCACACCAAGGCCCATATTTACCGGTCGGTGATCGAGGGGCTCGGGTTCGGTCTGATGGAAGGGCTTGAGCAGATGGAAAAGGCCGGTAAATTTTCCGCCGAAAAGGCGGCTGTTTCCGGCGGCGCCTCCCAGAGCGACGAGATATGCAAAATCACGGCCGACATCTTCAACCGGCCCATGGTCAAGGGCCAGACCCACGAGACATCGGGCCTGGGCGCGGCCATGGTGACGGCCGCCGGCCTGGGCGTGCATTCATCGGTGCAGGCGGCGGCAGCGGCCATGCTCAGGACCAAGGCCGTGTTCGAGCCCGATCCCGCCCATGTGGAGATTTATCACAACCTCTACGAGCGGGTTTATAAAAAAATGTTCACGGCCCTGAACCCGCTTTATAAGGAGATTCGTGACATCACGGGATACCCGGCGTAACCCCTCAGCCTGATCGGTATTGGTATCGCTTCGGTATCGCTATCGGTATCGGTATCGGGACCGGTATCGAGACGGGCAGGAGATCACGGGTACGATCACGAGCAAGAGCACGAGCAAGAGTAAGATCACGAGCAAGAATAAGTAGCGGCGGCCTTCAGGCCGCCATCGGCAACGGAGGGCCGGGTTTTCCCG
>JBMORB010000325.1:0-10818 GCA_049320925.1 Thermodesulfobacteriota bacterium
AGATCGAGGGCGATATCATGAAATCTCAGCTGATTGAAAAGCTGTTTTCCTTAAAATAGGGAGGGTGAACATGGCTACAGGTATCAGAGACAAGGTAGCAATTATTGGCATGGGCTGTACCCGGTTCGGAGAGCGCTGGGACGCCGACGCGGAAAACCTCATCGTCGAGGCCTTTGAAGAGTGCCTGGCCGATTCGGGACTGGAGAAAAAAGACATACAGGCCGCCTGGTTCGGCACCTGCCTGGAAGAGGGCAACGTGGGAAAGACCGGCATGCCCCTGGCCGTCACCCTCCGGCTGCCCATGATACCGGTGACCCGTGTGGAAAATTACTGCGCCACCGGCACCGAGGCGTTCCGCGGGGCCTGCTATGCCGTTGCCTCCGGAGCCTACGACATCTGCCTGGCCCTGGGCGTGGAAAAGCTCAAGGACGCGGGCTACGGCGGCCTGCCCAACCCCGGCTCCAACGCCGGCACCCTGGTGTGGCAGTGGTGGCCCAACATTTCGGCGCCGGGCTGTTTTGCCCAGCTGGCCAGCGCCTATGCCGCCAAGTACAAGGTGTCGGACCGGGATTTGAAGCGGGCCATTGCCCACGTGTCGGTGAAAAGCCACGCCAACGGCGCGCTGAATCCCAAGGCCCACCTGCAGAAGGCGGTCACCGAGGACCAGGTGCTGAACGCGCCGATCATCGCCCATCCCCTGGGACTGTTCGACTGCTGCGGCGTGAGCGACGGTTCGGCCTGCGCCATCGTCACCACGCCGGAGATCGCCAAAAAGCTGGGCAAGGGCAAAAACCTGGTGTCGGTCAAGGCGCTCCAGGTGGCCTTAAGCAGCGGCGAGGAGCGGGGCTTCAACGAGTGGGACGGCGAGCACTTCATGACCACTTCCAAGTGCAGCACCATGGCCTACAAGGAAGCGGGCATTAACAACCCCCGCAAGGAACTCAGCATGATGGAGGTGCACGACTGCTTCTCCATCACCGAGCTGGTAACCTACGAAGACCTGCACATTTCGGAAAGAGGTCAGGCCTGGAAGGACGCCTTAAACGGCGTCTATGACCGGGACGGCGAGGTCCCGTGCCAGATCGACGGCGGTCTCAAGTGCTTCGGCCATCCCATCGGGGCCTCGGGCCTGCGCATGATCTACGAGATGTATCTCCAGCTCCAGGGGCGGGCCGACAAGCGTCAGCTGGCAAATCCCAAATACGGGCTGACCCACAACCTGGGCGGGTTTCCGTTCCAGAACATCTGCGCCATTTCCATTATCGGTAAATATGGAGAGTAAACACAGGCAATTCAGGGGACGGCATCGCGCCGTCCCCTGGATGTCGGCCATCAACATCTATTGCGCGAGGAGCCATGGATTTTACACTCACCAAATCCCAGAAGGAGATTCAGAAGGCCGTCCGGGATTTTGTCAAGGGCGAGTTCGACAAGGATATGGGCCTGGACCTGGAAAAGGAACGCAAATACCCCGCCGACGTTCTGGCCGCGGCGTGTGATCTGGGGTTTGTCGGCATCCATTTTCCGGAAAAATACGCGGGGGCGGACCTGGGCCTGTTTGAAAACTGCCTGATCGCCGAAGAACTGTGCCGCAAGGACTCCACCCTGGGCCTGGCCGTCATGCTGGCCGGATACGGCGCGGAATGCGTTCTGCGGTTCGGCACCGACGCCCAGAAGGAAAAATACCTGCCGTCCGTGGCCGGAGGAAAGACCTTTTCCGCGGCGGCCTTTCTGGAGGCGGGCCAGGGATTTGACCTTCGCACCGTTCAGACCACGGCCCGCAAGGAGGGAAACGGATGGGTGATTGACGGCAAAAAGTCGCTGGTGTTAAACGGCGGCGCGGCCGGATTCTATATTGTGCTGTGCCGTACCGACGACGCGGCCCCCGCGCCGGACAGACGGATGAGCATGTTTGTCGTGGATGCCGGCCTGCCGGGCATCTCCTGCCGGGACGTCGGCCGCCGCATGAGCTGCAACATGCTGGCCGCGGCGGACATGATCTTTGACAAAGTCAAGGTCGGGGCCGACGCGCTGCTGGGAAAGGAAGGCGCCGGGTTTACCCAGGTCAACGCCTGTTTCAACGAGCTGCGGGTGGTGCTGGCGGCCCTGGCCGTGGGCATCGCCCAGGGAGCCTATGAAAAGGCCCTGGACTACATCAGGCAGCGGGAGCAGTTCGGCAAGAAGATCGCCGAGTTTCACATCACCTGGCACAAGGTGGCGGATATGGCCGCCCGGATCGAGGCCGCCCGGACGTTTGCCTACCGGGCCGCCTGGACCTTTGACCAGGGCAAACCGGACGCGGGCCTTGCGGCCATGGCCAAGATGACGGCGGCCAAGACGGCCGTGGCCGTGGCCTACGAGGCGATCCAGCTTTACGGCGGCTACGGGTTCATGACCGAATACGAAGTGGAGCATTTTTACCGGGACGCCAAGTTCATCGACCTGTTCTGCGGCCCCGTGGGCGTTTTGCGGGATGTGATCGCGGAAACCATTCTCGGGAAAAACAAATAACGCGCGGGTTGCCCCCAAAGGAGGATGTATGGACATACTGCATTACACGGAGGCCCATGAAGCGTTCCGCAAGCGGCTCCGCGAATTCTGTTCAAAAGAGATCGTTCCCCACGTGGACGAGTGGGAGGCCAACCACATCGTGCCCAAAAGCGCCTGGAAGGCCATGGGGAGGGGAGGGTTCCTTTGCACCAGCGCCCCGGCTCAGTACGGCGGACATGGTCTTGATTTTCTCTATTCGGTGATCGTGGCCGAAGAGCTGGCCCGGACCAACCACACCGGCCTGGCCGCGCCCCTGCACAGCGACATCGTGGTGCCGTATATCGTTTCCTACGGCTCTGAAGAGATCAAGAAAAAATACATTCCCGGCTGTACATCCGGCGACATCATCACGGCCGTGGCCATGACCGAGCCCGACGCGGGCAGCGACGTGGCATCCATGACCACCATCGCGGTGGAAGAGGGGGACGAGGTGGTGATCAACGGGTCCAAGACCTTCATCACCAACGGCATCAACGCCGACCTGGTGGTGGTGGCGGCCAAGGACCCGGCCGCGGAAAACCCCCACCAGGCGGTTTCCCTCTACATCGTGGAGGACGGCACCCCCGGCTTTTCCCGGGGCCGCCACCTGGAGAAGATGGGGTTCCACAGCCAGGACACCGCCGAACTCTTTTTCACCAACTGCCGCATTCCAAAGAAAAACCGGCTGGGCGAAAAAAACATGGGCTTTGTCATGCTGATGGAAAAGCTCCAGCAGGAACGGCTGGTCTGCGCGGTCATGGCCCAGTTTGCCGTGGAGATCATGGTTGAGGCCGTGGTGGGATACTGCAAGAGCACCAAGGACGCCACGGGCAAGCCCTATTCCAAGCACCAGGCCATCAATTTCCAGCTGGTGGAAATGATGACCGAGGCCCATATCGGCCGGGTGTTCATGGAAAAGCTGGTGGCCGACCACATGGAAGGCAAAAACGTGGTGCGGGAGACCTGCATGGCCAAGTACTGGCACACCGACCTGACCCAGAAGATATCCAACCAGGTGCTTGACCTGATCGGCGAGGAAGCCACGGCCGAGCGGAGCCTGATCCTGAGGGGATGGCGGGACCTTCGCGTGCTGCCCATTTTCGCCGGCACCAACGAGATCATGAAGCTGGTGGTGGGGAAGATGACGGGACTGTAGGCTGACGCTACTGTTTTACAATTGAAATCGGGATCGGTATCGGGACCGAAATCGATGTCGGCGTTCATCGATTTCGATAGCGATAGCAAATTCGTCATGCCGGGCCACGACCCGGCATCCAGTTAAAATTGACCGGCATGCCTTTTTGTCCGGTGTCACTGGACCCCGGCTCGGGGGCCGGGGTGACGGGGCATGAACACCGGACTTCGGAGCGGCAACGGCATCTGCGATGAGCGGATCCTTGACCGTTTCGGCAATTCGAAAAAAAATACTTATGGAACGAAAGGTGCCACCATGCTCAAAAACGGCGCGCTGACCGGCATCAAGGTGATCGATCTTTCACGGCTTCTGCCCGGCCCATACTGCACCATGATTCTGGCCGATCACGGGGCACGGGTTATTGCCATCGAGGACCGGCGGTTTCTGGCGGACGGCCTGTTTTTAAACACCGTCAACCGCAATAAAGAGCACATCACCCTGAACCTGAAGAGTGAAAAGGGCAGGGATATCTTCTTTCAGCTGGTCAAAGACGCCGACGTGGTGGTGGAAGGGTTTCGGCCCGGAGTGGTGGAAAAGCTGGGGGTGGACTATAAAACCGTGGCCGCGAAAAATCCCGGCATCGTTTACTGCTCGATTTCCGGCTACGGGCAGACCGGCGAATACCGGGACAGAAGCGGCCACGACGTGAACTATCTTGCCCTGTGTGGGGTCCTGGACCTGATCGGTGACAAGGATAAGCCGCCTGCTATTCCCGGCGTCCAGTTCGCCGACATCGCCGGCGGCGGCATGAGCGCGGCCATCGGCATTCTGCTGGCCCTGGTGGCCCGGCAGACAACCGGAAAGGGCCAGTACATCGACATCTCCATGACCGACTCCATGCTGGCCTTTCTGCCCACGGCCCTGTTCATGTATCATGCCGCGGGCATATTCCCGGAGCGGGCCAACGCCCTTTTGTCCCACCGGTACGCCTTTTACAACACCTATGAAACAAAGGATGGCCGCCATATTTCCATCGGCGCCCTGGAGCACCGGTTCTGGAAAAACTTATGCGCCCACCTGAACCTTGATGCGTTTATTCCCCTGCAGTATGATGAGCCGCGCCGGGAAGAGATCATCGACACCCTGAGAGACATCTTCCGGAGCAAAACCCTGGAGGAATGGAAGGCGGACCTGGCCAACGTGGACTGCTGCTGGGCCCCGGTTCAGACCGTGGCCGAGGTGCTTGACGATCCCTTTTTCGCGCATCGGGAGATGGTGGTGGACAGCGGTGACCCGGATGCCCGCAAAGCCAAGACCATCGGAGTACCGGTGAAACTCTCCGATACACCGGGCAGCGTGCGCACCGTTCCGGACAGTTTCGGCCAGAGCACGGTTGCCGTGCTGGGCGAACTGGGGTATACAAAGGAACAAATCGAAACCTTTTTAAAAGACGGAGTGGTCTGATGCATGTGTTGCTTCAAACCCTGGGCAGTTCCATCGGCAAGAAGCTGTTGATGGCGGTTACCGGGTTCTGCTTCTGCGGCTTTCTTGTGGTCCACCTGGCCGGCAACCTGTCGGTCTACGGCGGCGAGACGTTTTTTGAGAGCTACGTGGCCCACCTGCACTCCCTGGGCGTATTGATCAACGTGGCGGAAATTGGCCTGCTGACCCTGGCCCTGGTCCATGTGACCACCGGCGTCATTCTTTTTATCGGCAACCTGCGGGCCCGGCCGGTGCCCTATGCCGTGGCCCGGCGGTCCGGGGGACGCACCTGGGGATCGGCCACCATGCCCTACACCGGATTTTTCATTCTGGCCTTTGTGGTCTACCACCTGATCGGGTTCCACTTTGCCGACCACTCTACCCGCACCGTGTTTCAGATCATGACCGATGCCTTTGCCGTTCCCGGCACGGCCGTTCTGTACACCGCCGCGGCCCTTCTGGTGGCCCTGCACGTCAGCCACGGGTTCTGGAGCCTGTTTCAGACCTTCGGCGCCAACCATCCGGCCTACCTGCCGGTGGTGGAAAAAATCGGCCTGGGGTTTGCCGTTGTGCTGGCCGCCGGCTTTGGTTCAATTCCCGTGTATCTGTGGTTATGGTAATTTAAAAAAGAGGATTCCCATGCACCTTGACGCGAAAATTCCCGCCGGACCGCTTGCGGAAAAGTGGGATCGCCACCGGTTTGAGTTGAAGCTGGTTAATCCGGCCAACAAGCGCAAGTTCACCATCATCGTGGTGGGCACCGGCCTGGCCGGCGGCGCGGCATCGGCCTCCCTGGCCGAGCTGGGCTACAACGTGAAGACCTTCTGCATTCAGGACAGTCCCCGGCGGGCCCACAGCATCGCGGCCCAGGGCGGGATCAACGCTGCCAAGAATTACCAGAACGACGGGGACAGCGTGTGGCGGCTGTTTTACGACACCATCAAGGGCGGCGACTTTCGGGCACGTGAGGCCAATGTCTATCGCCTGGCCCAGCTCAGCGTCAACATCATCGACCAGTGCGTGGCCCAGGGCGTTCCCTTTGCCCGGGATTACGGCGGCCTGCTGGCCAACCGTTCCTTTGGCGGGGCGCAGGTATCGCGCACTTTTTATGCCAAGGGCCAGACCGGCCAGCAGCTGCTGCTGGGGGCCTACGGCGCCCTGTCCCGCCAGATCAAGGCCGGCAAGGTGACCATGTTTCCCCGCCGGGAGATGCTGGACCTGGTGGTGATAAGCGGCAGGGCCCGGGGCATCACGGTTCGCAACCTGATTACCGGCGAAATCGAGTCCCATGCCGCGGACGCCGTGGTCCTGGCCTCCGGCGGGTACGGCAACGTGTTTTACCTTTCCACCAACGCCATGTCCAGTAATGTCACCGCCGCGTTCCGGGCGCACAAAAAAGGCGCGTTTTTCGCCAACCCCTGTTTTGTCCAGATCCATCCCACCTGCATTCCGGTCCACGGCACCTACCAGTCCAAGCTCACCTTGATGAGTGAAAGCCTGAGAAACGACGGCAGGGTGTGGGTGCCAAAAAAACCCGGGGACCGGCGGGCCCCCCACGAGATTCCGGAAAACGAGCGGGACTATTACCTGGAGAACAAGTACCCCAGTTTCGGCAACCTGGTACCCCGGGACGTGGCTTCCCGGAACGCCAAGGAGCAGTGCGACCAGGGCAAGGGCGTGGGGGCCACCGGCCTGGCCGTTTACTTAGACTTTGCCGACGCCATCCGCCGGGACGGGGAGCAGGCCATCGAGAAGAAATACGGCAACCTGTTTGCCATGTATGAAAAGATCACCGGCGAAAATCCTTATAAAACCCCCATGATGATCTACCCGGCCGTGCATTACACCATGGGCGGACTGTGGGTGGACTACAATCTTATGAGCAACCTGCCGGGGCTGTTCGTGCTGGGAGAGGCCAATTTTTCCGATCACGGCGCCAACCGCCTGGGCGCCAGCGCCCTGATGCAGGGCCTGGCCGACGGTTATTTTGTTATTCCCTACACCATCGGCGGGTATCTGGCCGCTGCGCCGCTGGACAAGATCACCACCGGCCATGCCGAGTTCGAGGAATCCGCGGCCCAGTGCGCCGCCCAGGTCGACCAGTTTATGTCCATCAAAGGCCGCCGCACGGTGGACGATTTTCACAGAAACCTGGGCAATATTCTGTGGGACCATTGCGGCATGGCCCGGACCGACGAAGGGCTGGCCAGGGCAAAGGAAATGGTGGCGGCCCTGAAACATGAGTTTTACGAGGACGTGACAGTGCCCGGCAGCGGGGCCGATTTAAACCAGTCTCTTGAAAAGGCCGGCCGGGTGGCCGACTTCTTTGAGTTTGCGGGTCTGATGATCGACGATGCCCTGGCCCGGCGGGAATCGTGCGGGTGCCACCTGAACGAAGCCTTTCAGACCGAGGAGCACGAGGCCCGGCGGGACGATGAGAACTGCTGCCACGTGTCGGTGTGGGAGCATGCCGGACCGGGCAAGGCCCCGGTGTTTCACAAGGAACCGCTTGTGTTTGAGAACGTCAAACTGACCCAGAGGAGTTACAAATAATGGACCGCATCAATCTGACCTTGAAGGTGTGGCGCCAGGAAAACGGCGACAGCAAAGGCGGGTTTGAAACATACACGGCCAGGGATATTTCCACGGACATGTCGTTTCTGGAAATGCTGGACGTGGTCAACGAGGATCTGGCCCTGGCCGGGAAAGAACCCATCGCCTTTGACCACGACTGCCGGGAAGGCATCTGCGGCATGTGCGGCGCCATGGTCAACGGCTACGCCCACGGCCATGAAAAGGGCACCACGCTCTGCCAGCTTCACATGCGCCATTTTTCCGACGGCGACACCGTGGTGATCGAGCCGTGGCGGTCCCGGGCTTTTAAGGTGGTCAAGGACCTGGTGGTGGACCGAAGCGCCTTTGACCGGATCATTCAGGAGGGCGGTTACATTTCCGTCAACACCGGCGGGGCACCGGACGGCAACGCCATTCCCATATCCCAGGACGCTGCGGAAAAGGCCATGGACGCGGCTTCCTGCATCGGGTGCGGGGCCTGCGTGGCGTCGTGTCCCAACGGCGCGGCCATGCTGTTTGTGGGCGCCAAGATATCCCAGCTGGCCCTGCTTCCCCAGGGCCGGCCCGAGGCCAAAAAGCGGGTCCTGGCCATGCTCAGTGCCCACGACAGCCTGGGGTTCGGCAACTGCTCCAACGAGCGGGAGTGCGAGGCCCGGTGCCCCAAAAACATCTCCATCGTCAACATCGCCCGCATGAACCGCGAATTTATCAAGGCCGGGCTGCTGCCCCCGCAATGAGCCTCACCGGCATCATGGCCGACAGCCACGGCGACGTGAAGGCCCTGTCCGCCGGGATCGCGGTTTTAAAAAAGACGGGCTGCGGCCCCCTGTTTCATCTGGGCGACATCTGCGATTCGGCCTATCCCCAGACCACCGAAGCCTGTGTTGCCCTGCTGCGTGACCACGACGTGCTGGCGGTCAAGGGCAACAACGAACACACCGTCTCCGTCAACTACGCCGGCCAGGAGAGCCCGGTGGTCAGCGACGCCACGGCCCTGTTTCTGGGCCGGCTGCCCATGGTGCGCGATTTTGCCGGCGCCCTGTTTGCCCATTCACTGCCCTTTGAAAAGGAACTGGGGCTTTCCGCCATGGTCCGCACCATGGAAAAGGCCGAGGCCAGGGCCTTTTTCAGCCAATACCCCGACGGCCTGCTGTTCCGGGGTCACAATCATGCTCCCCAGATCCTGTGGCAGGAACACGGAAAAATCCTGGCTGAAACCCTGTCCCCGGACCAGCGGATCGACCTTTCCCGGCGCCGGCCCTGCGTGGTCACCTGCGGCGCTCTGGTGGACGGCCTGTGCATGATATGGGATCCGGAAGAGGGGTGGCTCCAGTCCATCGCCTGTTCCTGAACCTGCCTGTCGAATCGAAATCGGGATCGCTATCGGGATCGAAATCGGAACAACAGAAAAACCCTGCCCCTGATTTTGAGATATATTTCTGGTAAGCCTCAGGTCCAAGGGCGCAAACTTATGTGCCTCTGGGCGTCATTGCAGGCGCAGCCAGGCAATTTCCAGCATCATCCCGAGCAATCTTCCGCCTTGCAACTACCCTGTTGACACCCCCCGCCACCCCTGTTATCAATAATGAAACCCGGACGTTCCACCTTTGCACCGGTTTATGCCCGGACACATGAAAAGGAGCCTGCCATGCCTGAAATGCCATCCATGAAGGGGAGCCTTATCACCGAGCTGGCCGCGGATGTGCGCAAGCTGATTGCCGACGGAAAGGTTCCCCCGGTTGAGGTCGGACGCCGCCTCACCCCCGACGACCTGGCCATTCTTAAATCCGAAATCGTGGTCTCCCGCTGGTATGACGTGCAGTTTTACGCCCGCTGCTCCCGGCTGGTGCGCGACATCCTGGGCCGGGGCAGCAACGAGTATCTTTTCAAGCGCGGCGCGGACCGGGGCAAACAACTGATCGACGCCGGCCTCTACCAGCAGCTCGACTATGCCAACCGGGCTAAAGTCCAGCTTGAGCAGGGAGTGTCGACAGAAGAGCGCTTTAAAAACTTCGGCCGGGACTTAAAGCTCCTGGTCACGCTGAGCCGGAGCCTGCTCAACTTTACCCAGTGGTCCACCATCGTGGACCCGGCCCACAACGACCGCTATCTGATCGTTGTGGAAGGCGCCGAAGGCTATCCCGATGAACTGGCCTGGGCCACTGAAGGGCTGATCGACTCGATCTCCGCCATTCACGGCATGGGCAACCGGATGTGGCGCCACCGCCGGGTGGACAAAGACCGGATCGAGTTCCAGATGACAAGGGCGATTTGAGGGGGGAATGCGTTGATTATTGGTGTAATGTTTTGTTTTGGGGGCCAGACGGAGTAGCCACCTACATTATTGAGACCTTTCATATTTCCATATCTCGTGGTCCAGTTCACGCAAAGTCAATTTGGGATAGGTTTTATTAAGAATTTGTAGAGCTTGAGATAACCATTTTTCAGGGGGCTGCTGTTTCAAGTCACCGTTAATAATCCGTTCTAAAAACCTTCGAATCATCCTGTCGGGTTTGATTTTGTTTTTTTCTCCGGCGAGCATGAAAAAATATTTTAATGATGTCCCGTAGGTTTGGCCTGGTATAGATTTTATGTCTGACTCAAATATCATGTTTTGAATGACAGCCGGTACGTCTTGGAAATAGTTCACATGGTGGAGTAAAAGAATCTTTGTAAATTTATGCACAGCCTCGGCCTTGAGAATTCCGTTTTTTGGTGATGTTCTTTGACGGTTGCCAAACAGTTTGACGGCCACTTCTTCATAATTATTGTCGTAACGAGAAAACAGTTCCTCAAACTGGTTGATTGAATACTGCTCTTTTTTGTCTGGATAAGATGAATCCCGAGGCCTTAATCTTTCCAGTCCTTGCGCATTGCAAAATCTTCTTACGGTATTCAGGGTGGAACTGTATTTTACGCCCAGCGAATAAACGGCGTCGATGACGCAAAAGGGCAGGCTGAGATAAAAGTACTCGTCACTTAGAGTTGCATGTTTCAGGGGTAAATGATTCAAGCAGTATTGTGCTATTCTTTCGGGCATTGGTAACCTCGAGTTTTATGAGAGCTGCTTGTCTAAGCCTTCGACACAATGTCCGATG
>JBMORB010000326.1:0-7239 GCA_049320925.1 Thermodesulfobacteriota bacterium
TGGAAACCATGGAAGACAAAACCGCCTATTTCTGGGAGGGCGACAACCCGGCCAGCGCCCAAACCTATACCTATGGCGAGCTTTACCGGCGGGTCAACCGTTTTGCCGCGGCCCTGCGCCACAAAGGGGTGAAAAAAGGGGACCGGGTCATTATTTACCTTCCCATGATTATCGAGCTGCCCGTGGCCATGCTGGCCTGCGCCCGCATCGGCGCCGTTCACAGCGTGGTGTTCGGCGGGTTCAGCGCCGAGGCCATTGCCAACCGCATCAACGACTGCGGGGCCAGAGTGGTGATCACCGCCGACGGCGGCTTTCGTTCGGGAAAGCCCGTGGCCCTGAAAAAGAACGTGGACGAGGCCCTGAAAAAGTGCCCGGAGGTCAACACCGTGATCGTGGTCAACCACGTGGATTCCGGCATTCTCCTTAAGCCCGGCCTGGAACACTGGTGGCACGAACTTATCGCGGCCCCCGGCCTGCCCGAAGAGGTGGCGCCGGAGCCCATGGACGCCGAAGATCCGCTGTTTATTCTTTACACCAGCGGCAGCACGGGCAAGCCCAAGGGCGTGGTTCACACCCACGGCGGCTACCTGGTCTACGCGGCCATGACCATGGAGTATGCCTTTGATCTGCACCCGGGCGACATTTTCTGGTGCACCGCCGACATCGGGTGGATCACCGGCCACAGCTACATTCTTTACGGCGCCCTGGTCAACGGCGCCACCAGCGTGATGTTCGAGGGGGTTCCCAGCTATCCGGGCTTTGACCGGTTCTGGGCCGTCGTGGAAAAGTACCGGGTCAACAAGTTTTATACCGCGCCCACGGCCATCCGGTCCCTGGCCAAGGAGGGCGAAGCCCATGTGAAAAAGCACGATCTTTCCAGCCTGCGGCTGCTGGGCACCGTGGGCGAGCCCATCAACCCCGAGGCCTGGCGCTGGTACTATCACCATATCGGCCGGGACTGGTGCCCCGTCATCGACACCTGGTGGCAGACCGAAACCGGGGGCCACATGCTCACGCCCCTGCCCGGCGTGGCGCCCATCAAGCCGGGCTCCTGCGCCTTTCCCTTTTTCGGCGTGGACCCGGTGATTCTGGATGACGCCGGAGAAGAGGTCAAACACCCGGACGAGGAAGGCTTTCTGTGCATCCGCAAGCCCTGGCCGGGCATGGCCCGCACGGTGTTCGGCGACCATGAACGGTTTATCTCCACCTATTTCAGCCAGGCCGCCGGCATGTATTTCACCGGCGACGCGGCCCGAAAGGACGAGGACGGCTACTTCTGGATCATCGGCCGCATCGACGACGTGATCAACGTGTCCGGCCACCGCCTGGGCACGGCCGAGGTGGAGTCGGCCCTGGTGCTGCACGATCACGTGGCCGAGGCCGCGGTGGTGGGATTCCCCCACTCCATAAAAGGGCAGGGCATCTACGCCTTTGTGATTCTCAAGACCGGGCGCAAACCTTCCGATGAGCTGAAAAAGGAGCTGGTGGCCCAGGTGCGCCGGGAGATCGGCCCCATTGCCACCATCGACGTGATTCAGTGGGCCGAAGGCCTGCCCAAGACCCGCAGCGGCAAGATCATGCGCCGCATTCTCAAAAAGATCGCGGCCAACAAGCTTGATGAGCTGGGCGACACCTCCACCATTGCCGATGAGTCGGTGATCGAGAAGCTGGTTAAGGACAAGGTGGATATTTCGGCTTTGTAAGCCGCTTTTCAAAGGGGTCAAGGGGCCGAGGGTTCAAAGGGAAAGCCGAAAGGTCGCAAAGGTCGCCGTGGCAGGGGAAGAGATGGTTTTATGGTGCTGATTGAGTCGTTGAAGTACACTTGACCCCTTGAATCCTTGAACCCTCGAACCCTTTAACCAGCCGAGGGCGGCGCGGGACAAACATTCATGAGTAGAACCGTTTGCATAGCGCGGGACGACCGTTTCCTGCTTCACAAGACCGGCCACGCCCATCCGGAAAGCCCGGCCCGGCTCAGTTCCATCTATCGCATGGTGGACCGGCACTTTGCCGACGCCCTGCCGGTGATTGTGCCGGAACCGGCCACCCTGGACCAGCTGGAGCTGGTTCACACCCCCGGCCACGTGAAGAAAATTCTTAAAACCGCGGAACACAAAATCACCAGCCTGTCGCCGGACACGCCGGTGAGCGGCCACTCCTATCTGGCGGCCTGGCTGGCGGCCGGGGCCTGCATGCAGGGGGTGGACCGGCTGATGTCCGGCGCCTGCCGGGCCTTTTTCGCCCTGGTGCGGCCTCCGGGCCACCACGCCCTGCCGGACCGGGCCACGGGGTTCTGCCTGCTCAACAACCTGGCCATCGCGGCCCGGTACGCCCAGATGCATTACAACCTGGAAAAAATTCTGATCATCGACTGGGATGTTCACCACGGCAACGGCATTCACGACATTTTTTACCGGGAACCGGGCGTGTTCTACCTCTCTTCCCACGACACCATGCTGTTTCCCTATTCCGGGGCACTGGAAGACACGGGCGAGGCAAAGGGCAGGGGGTTTACCCTGAACATGCCCCTTTCCCGCTCCTTTGGCGACGGCGACATGGCCTACATCTACCGCACCGTGCTGACGCCGGTTTTCCGGTGGTACGCGCCGTCCATGGTGATGATCGCGGCCGGGTTCGACGCCCATGCCGATGATCCTTTGGGCCGCTCCAAATGGAGCGAGAAGGCCTATTTTCTGCTTGCGCGCCTGATTTGCGAACTGGCCGACGCCGATAACATTCCCATCCTGCTTTCCCTGGAAGGCGGGTATGATCCCGGCGCCAACGCCGTGTCGGCCAAAGCCGTGCTGGAAGGCCTGCTGGCCGAAGGTCCGGCCGGTCCGGTTCCGGCGTCGTCGGCCGGAAATGCGGCCGACGACCTGCTGGAAGCTGTTTTTACAACCCACAAACCCTATGGAATCGTATCATGATTAAGGCCCGGGTCCCTGCCCAGAATCCCCAAGCCAATCTGAACAACTACGACGCCGCGCGCCGGTCGTTTAAATGGTCTGATATCGCCGTAGAGCTGGGCATGACCACCGATGCCGGGGTCAACATCATTGCGCAATCCATCGACAAATGGGCCGCTCTGCCGGACAAGGCCGACCAGCCGGCCATGATTTTTCAAAAAAGCGGCCGCGCCGATGCCTGCACCTTTCGGCAACTGCGCGACATTTCCGCCCGGTGGGCCGGGTTTTTCACGCAGCACGGGCTTGTGTCCGGCGACTGCCTGATGATTTTTCTGCCGCCCTGCCGGGAGTTTTTCTTTGCCATGGCCGCCTGCGCCAGGGCCGGTATCGTCTTTTGCCCCGTGTTTGCCACCTCCGGGTACGGCGAGCTGGAGTCCCGGCTGGCCGATATCGCGCCCAAAGCCGTTCTGACCGACCCCGGCCTGATCGAGCTGCTTCCTCCGGAAAGCGCCTCGGCCCTGAAGACAATCTTTCTAACCACCGAGGCCCCCGGCCTGTACGGCAACGAAATCGTTCTGGGGGAAACCCCGGCCTCTCTTTCCGCCGACTATCCGCCGCGCCTGGTGACCCCGGAAACAGCCCTGTACCTTATTTACACCTCCGGCTCCACCCGGCCGCCCAAGGGCATCATTCACAGCCATGGCGACATGACCGGCATCTATGCCTCGGCCAGATGGGCACTGGACCTGACGCCTGGCGATGTTCTGTGGACCGACGCCGACCCGGCCTGGGTCACGGGCACGGTGTACGCGGCCTTCGCGCCCTGGCTCTGCGGCGTGGCCTCGGTGGTGTCGGAAGACCCCTTTACCGCGGCCAACTGCTATCGCACCCTGGAGAGCCGGCAGGTCACGGTGTGGTACACCACACCCAACACCATCCGGGGCCTGATGGAGGCCGGCGAGGATCTGCCGGGCCGCTACGACCTGGGCTCTTTGCGCCACATCGCCACCGTGGGGGCGCCGCTGATGCCCGACCTGTTCTACTGGGTCCGTAGGCATCTGGGCCTTTCCCCCCATGACAACTGGTGGATGTCTGAAACCGGCATGATCTGCATCGCCAACCTCCCGTGCCTGGACATCAAGCCCGGCGCCATCGGCAAGCCCCTTCCCGGCGTCGAGGTCGCCATTCTGGACGACAGCGGACAGGAGCTGCCGTTTCTTTCCCTGGGCCAGCTTGCCATCAAATCGGGCTGGCCGGCCATGATGCTGGGGCTGTGGGGCGACCGGTCCCGGTATGACGACTATTTTCAAAGCGGCTGGTTTCTCACCGGCGACATCGCCCTGCAGGACGAAGAGGGCTATTTTTATCATCAGGGACGGCTGGACGACATTCTGAAAACCCGCGAAAACCGGGCCATCGGCCCCTTTGAGATCGAGCAGACCCTGTGCCGCCACCCGGCCGTTGCCGAAGCCGCGGTCATTGCCCGGGGCGGGGACCGGGACGCCGGCACCTCGTCGATCAAGGCCTTTGTCACCCTTAAGCACGGGAATCCGCCTTCTTCCCGCCTCAACCGCGAAATCCGCATGTTCCTCAAGGCCGGCGTGGCTCCGGACATCCAGGTGGATGAAATCACCTTTACCGAAAAACTGCCCCGCACCCGCAGCGGCAAACTCCTGCGCCGGGTCCTTCGCGCCTGGGAGCTGGGCCTGCCCGGCGGGGACGCGGCCAGCATGGAAGACTAAAGATGGCTTCGTAAAAAATTCAATCTCTGCGTTGCGCTGCGGCCCTTGTCACTGCGGCGTACAGAAAGTACGCCTCATTCCTCGGGCCTTGCGACGCCTTGATCTTGAACTTTTTACAAAGCCATCACGCTTGTCGCGCCGAAGTCTTCGGCGATTATCCTTGCTACTCCCTCTCCCTCCGGGAGAGGGCTGGGGGGAGGGCTTCCCAGAGTCTGCCGTCAAAACGTCGGATGCCCAAAAAAGACCGTACCATACATAGGGGCGCAAAATTTTGCGCCCCTACCTTCCGCCATACCGGACCCCGCCTGTCCGCCATAGCTCGTAGGGCGAAGGCGGAATCCGGAATCCAGAAAAAATCGATTTTTCGCCCAGCCTTGACGTTGGGTTGTTGTCGTCGTTATACTGCCGGCAACTGGAGGACAATGCGCATGGACCTTGATTATCTGCTTCACCTGGCCAACACCTTTTTCCATACCCACACCTACCTTTCCATGGCCATCGCCGCCGGCCTGGCCGTGATGGCCTGCCTGCGGCCCAAACAGATGTTTAAAACCGTGCTGGTGATTCTGGCTTGCGCGGCAGCGGCCTGCCTTCTCTATTACCTTGGAGAAGCAACCCTCTCCGGCCTGTCCGGCAAGGAGCAGATGATCCAAAAATAGCCACAAACCGGGATCAATATCGAAACCGAAAACATCAGCGCTTGAATCGTGCTCTTGCTTGTCATTGCCCGGCTTGCCTGCCTTGCCGTAGCCCGCAGGGCGAAGGCCGGTCCGGGCAATCCATAAAATCAGCCTTTACCACCCGTCATTCCGGACCCCGATCCGGAATCCAGAAAAAAATTGATCTTATTCTCTCTTTTCCCTTTTCATCCACCTGAATTGATAGTAGAAAGAAACAACCGACGAAAAAGGATCCACCATCTTTTTCAAGCCAGGAGGGGGCTCGGTGGCAACAAACATTCACAATCACGTGTGTAAAATAATCAGAAGTTATAGTCATGTCCCGACTAGAGAACGATGGTATTCAATGACCGGCGCGTCAGGAAAGCAATATGCTCAAAAAACATTTCGTCAATTTTATCATTATAGTTTCGGCCTGTAGTCTTTTCCCTGTATTCTGTATGGCTGCTGTCTCTTCGAATACTGTTGAATCGGCACGAATAGTTGGAATGTGGTTCGGGACTCACCAGCAGGACGAAATTGACGGCGACATCCAGACACTATCTAGATTTAATTCAGATGGCACATTCGTAATAGAGTTTAGAGTGATTCAAGATGGGAAACTTGTAGGTGAACAAGTCGAGTCCGGTACCTGGAAACTAAAAGACGGGGTGAAAACTTTGGTTACCACCCACATCAATGGATATCCTTTATCAAAAGAAGAAATAATAACAGACGCATATTATATCCATAAGCTTACGAATACTGAACAGCACTACGAGCATATTAAAACCGGTGCCAAGTTTAACGCTGTCAGGGTTGATGAGGGATTTGTATTCCCATAACAACTTGTTTGGGTGTGGATGGGAATGTGATCGCAATTCCTGCATCTTAGCCCCGCCGTTTACGCCATCTTTATGCAGACGGGGCGAACGGCTGTGGAAGATTGGAGCCGGGGCCGGAGAATTATTATGAAAACCAGAAAAGTTAGGGTTTGGTTCTTAATTTATTCAATTCTTTTCTCTATCTCCTCCTTTTTCGCTGTGAAGAACAATTTCGACAATCATTATCCAATTCTATTTTCTTGTTGGTCGATTCTAATTTACATTTCAGCATGTGCAGGAAATTTTTTTTATTCTTTTAGCTTCTCAAATAAAATAATCCAAGAGTATTGGAGAGTTGTATTTTCTTTATTTGTTTTCCATTTCGCCTTATTCAATATAGTTGATAGCCTTCATATGAGTAGAAAGCAGGATTACACAATAGGAGCCAATTTAATTGGGGTCTTAATTGTTTTCATAATTTTTGCCCCTTCTTTTAGGGCAAATTACCGATTGAGCTTCAACCAGTTGTAATCTTAGTTCAGAGACAAAATAATAATTCCATAAGTTTTCATTAAAAATATGGAGTGAATGATGCTGAAGCGCGCGTCGGCATCGAAAAGTCCAAAGCCGTTTCGATCCCGATCCCGATTTCGATAGCGATTTCGATTCAAAAAAAGGAGGGGCAGACCATGACAGCAGAATCGGCGATTGCGCTTGACGGGCTTCGGGACCTTTCCACCATCAAGTGGTATGTCATCCCCCTGATGGCGGTGGTTTTCTACATCTACACCCTGGAGATCAAGAAGGCCCGGGCCACGGAGGACTGGAACGGGGTGCTGGCCGGGCTGACCCTTTTCGGCACCGACTTTCTGTTTGAAACCATCAACGGCTGGGTGTTTTTCTTTACCGGGTATTCGGCCCTGTGGACCACGCCGGGGGACACGGCCCTGCGCACCATGGTGGGGTGGAACATTGAGATCATGTTCATGTTCCTGCTGGCCGGGATCATTTATTACAACACGCTTTTGCTTAAGCCGGATGCCCGGATTCTGGGGGTGCCGGAAAGGCTTTTCTGGGTCTTTGCCTACGCGGCCTTCTGCGTTTTTGT
>JBMORB010000326.1:7339-10780 GCA_049320925.1 Thermodesulfobacteriota bacterium
CAATTCGATCCCGATCCCGATAGCGATTTCGATTTGGATTATAAAGCAAGGCATGGGATCAATTTTATCTGGATTGCCCGGTCAAGCCGGGCAATGACGAGTAAGTAGCCGGATTCCGCCTTCGCTCTTCGAGCTATGGCGGACAGACGGGGTCCGGCATGACGGAAGGTACGGGGATCACGAGTAAGACTAAAAGCAAGATTGGGGCAGGGCATAAAGGAGGTTTTTGATGAAAGTGGTGGCGATCAACGGCAGTCCGAGAAAAGAGGGAAACACAAGCACGCTGTTAAAATATGTTCTGGCCGAGCTTGCGGCCGAAGGCATTGACACGGAGCTTGTGTTCCTGGCCGGAAAGAAAATAGGGGGGTGCATCGCCTGTTACAAGTGCTTTGAGAAAAAAGACAAAAAGTGCTCCGGCCGGAAGGACGATTTAAACGCTGTGCTTGAAAAAATGGTGGAGGCGGACGGCATTCTGCTGGGCTCGCCCACCTATTTTTCCAATGTGACGCCGGAGTTAAAGGCCCTCATCGACCGGGCCGGGCTGGTGGGCACGGCCAACGGCGGACTTTTTGCCAGAAAAGCCGGGGCCGCGGTGGTGGCGGTGCGGCGGGCCGGCAGCGTGTTTGTGTTTGACGCCATCAACCACTTTTTTCTTTACAGCCAGATGATTGTTCCAGGCTCATCCTACTGGAACGTGGGCATCGGCCTTGAGCCCGGAGACGTGGAAAAAGACAGGGAAGGCATCCGCACCATGAAGACGCTGGGAAAAAACATGGCCTGGCTGCTGAAAAAGTGCGGGGAATGATCAATCACCCGGATATTTCACGGGCGTGGGTGCTTGACAGGTATGCATATATGATGCATATTAAGGCATCATAATATGAGGTGAAGCCATGAGAACAACACTGAACATCGAAGATGGCCTGATTGATAGAGCGTCTAAAATGACCGGCATAAAAGAAAAAACCGCACTCGTAAAACTCGGGCTGGAAGCCCTGATTGCAAGGGAAAGCGGCAAAAGGCTTGCTCTGCTTGGAGGGACCCAGAAGCAACTGGAAGCGATTCCCAGAAGAAGAGGGGCTTGAAGTACATGGTGCTTGTAGACACATCGGTCTGGGTTTCGCACTTCAGAGACGGGAACCAGAGGCTGACAAGTCTGCTCAATGATGGATGGGTAATGTGCCATCCGCTGATTGTCGGCGAACTGGCCTGCGGCAATCTCAAGGACAGGGCCGTCATCCTGTCCCACCTCCAGTTACTGCCGATGACCGTTGAAGTCGAGCACCAGGAGGTGCTGGCGTTTATTGAAAACCACCGCCTGATGGGAAAAGGACTGGGTTATGTGGATGTGCATCTGATGACATCCGCCGTACTGACCGGCATACCCTTCTGGACCCTGGACAAAAAACTGGCAAACGTCGCGGGCAGCCTGGGGCTGCAATATACTTCGCCGTCAAAACCATCTTAAAAATCAGTTGGTTGATAAATTTTCTCCTCTTGTGCTGCGTATACCGGGTGTAGTGGGGACCCCTTTATATTCTTACATTTATCGCCGGGAGCGGCGCATCACAATGTCAGACCATTTACTCCCCCTCTGCTCAGGCCGTGGCCGGGCACAGGCCGATCATTTGCCTTGCCTCCGTGGGCGTGGCGATTTCCCGGCCCAGCTCTTTTGCCAGCCGGGCGATGCGCTCCACCAGTCCGGGATTGGTGGCGGGTTTTGTCTTTTCCGCGTCGTAATAGAGGCTGTCTTCCAGCCCCACCCGCACATGGCCCCCCATCAGAATGGCGGCGGTGTTCATCTTCAGTTGAAAGATGCCGATGCCGGCCGCGGCCCACAGGGTGTCGTAGGGCATGTCCTTGACCAGGCAGGCTAAATTAAAGAGCGTGGCGGGCGTGGAGAAGACCGAGCCCAGCAGCAGGTTGCAGTAAAAGGGCGGGGTAAGGATGCCGGTGCGGATCATCTCCTTCATGGTGTAAAGCATGCTGGTGTCAAACACCTCCAGCTCGGGCACGATGCCGGCCTCTTTCATCTTTTCCGCCAGTTGCCGGATCATGTCCGGGTCGGTGACCGACGCGCTTTTGGGGAAGTTGAGGGATCCCAGGGTCAGGCTGGCCATGTCAGGCCTGGCCCGGCCGGTGAGGGTCAGCACGTCGGAGCGCCGGGCAAAGGTGTTGTGCACCCGGCCGCTGGTGGAGGCGCACACGATGAGGTCCGGGCACCGGTCACGCACCCCCTCGATGATCTCACTGTAATAACGCTTTTCATACGCGGGTTTTTCCTCCTTGTCCCTGGCGTGGAGGTGAACAATGGAGGCGCCGGCGTCCCGGCACCGGGCCGCGTCCTCTATGATCTCCTCCGGCGAAAGGGGCACATGGGCCGAATCCTTTCGCTTGGCCACCATGCCGGTGAGGGCCGCGTTGATGATCAGCCGGGGGTATTGGGTCAGGGGGTAGGGGCGGATCAGGTCGGGATGAGTTTCCATGGCGTCACTTTTTCCGGGCGGCGGCCCAGGCTTTGAGGTCCACCTGGAGGGTGGTCCAGAAGCCGATACCCGGGTCGCCGAATTCGTGGATTTTTTTGAGGGTGCCCACTTCTTTATAGCCGAAATGCTTCTTGTACCAGGCGATGGTGGGCGGAAGGTCGGTGTTGGTGGTGAGGGTTTCAATACCGGCGTCTGCCATTTTTTGCATGCGGAACTCCTGAAGCAGGTTGCCCACGCCCCGGCTCCGGAAGGTTCTGTCCACCACCATCAACTCAGTCTTGGCGGTCGTGGGAGAAAGCACCTTGTAGCCGCAGAATCCGGCAATCACGCCGCCAGCCTCGGCCACGTAGTAGTTTTCAAAGGTCAGCGCCGGCATTTCCGGCGACGGCACATGATGCATGTTGGCCTGGCGCAACAGTTCGAAAATCTTGGGCTTGTCAGCCTCCACGGCCTTGCGTATCGTTATGTCACCGGTCATGGCAAAGGGCGCTCGATTTATGGGGTTGTAGGCAATGTGGTGCCACGATACCCCATGGGACAAAAGGAAGTCAAGGCGCAATCCCTTGTTGAATTTCAGGTGGGTGGCGTTTGCGGCTTGCATGTTCAGAAAGGCTTTTATATTATTCCGTCATTCAGGGTAACCTGTACTTTCGAGTGTCGGCAAAAACCGCCCCGCGGATTGTCGGCGGATAAGGCACACAATGACAGGCGCTGGCAGAATTTACATTCTCATAACTCTGTTTTTCACGGCACTCTTTTTATTTTTCTTTTCGTCCGGACTGTGGCACTGGGTCTGGTTCGGCCGGGGGAGAGAAAAGGCCGGACAGGCAATCGCCCGCCGATTGGCGTTTTTTAGAAGAGGAGAAAATGGGGTTTTATCAGCCCGGCGGTTCGTCCGAACCGGCACTTCTTTGCTGGTAATGTTATCCGCCTTTGCCCTGGCCTCGATCACCTA
>JBMORB010000327.1:0-10671 GCA_049320925.1 Thermodesulfobacteriota bacterium
ATGTGAGAATCTTCACGGCCACAACTGGAAGGTGGAGGTCTGCGTGACCGGCAACAGGCTGGACCATGCGGGCCTGCTGATCGATTTCGGCGAGCTCAAGCGGCACGTGGCTGCCGTGATCGACGGTCTTGATCACCGGTTTTTAAATGAGATTCCCTATTTCAAGGACGGCAATCCCTCGTCCGAGCACATCGCCGTTTATATCGCCGACCAGGTGGCCGATCTGCTCAAGGACACGCGGGCGCAAATTTCCCGGGTCAAGGTGTGGGAATCTGAAAATTCCTGCGCCACCTATATTCCCGACCCACAGGGGCGGACGCTGTGATCCTGAACCGTTCCGGCGCCATTGCTCCCGGTCTTTATGTGGCCGGCCCCGCCGAGGTCCCGGTGTTTCTGCTGGACGGAGATCGGCCGGCCCTGGTGGACGCGGGGTTCGCCTGCCTGGCCGACATTTACGTCGATCATATCCGCGGGATTCTGAATGGCCGGTCTCCTGCCTATGCCCTTGTCACCCATTCCCATTTTGATCATCTGGGCGCCGTCTACTGGCTGAAAAAAGCCTTTCCGGAAATGGCCGTGTGCGGCAGTCCGAGAATCGACCGTATCATGGAACGCTCCGGCGCCGTGGAGGTGATGCGCATGCTCAGCCGCGCGGCCCGGGAGACCATCGCCGCCGAAGGCGTGGACATGACCCGGGCCCCCGGCTTTGAGCCATTTGCCCTGGACCAGTCCCTCGGGGATGGCGACACGCTTTCCCTTTCCCAGGGCGTGGACGTGGTGGTGTATGAAACGCCGGGCCACACCCGGGACTGTCTGAGTTACTACGTTCCGGCCACCCGAACCCTGATCGCCTCCGAAGCCATGGGCATTCCCGACGCCACCGGTTATGTGTTTGCCGATTTCCTGGTTGACTATGACATCTACATGGACTCCATGAAAAAGCTTTCCCGTCTGGATGTGGATGTGTTGTGTTTCGGCCACAGCTACGTGTATACTGGCGACGATGCCGTCAATTACATGCCCCGGGCCATGGCATGCGCCGAGGAATTCTACCGGCGCACGAAACAGTGCCTGGAAGAAGAGGGCGGCGGCATCGAACGGGTCAAGCAGCGGCTCAAGGCTTTTGAGTATGACGGCAAACCCGGGCCCAAGCAGCCGGAGCCGGCTTACCTGCTCAACCTGGGGGCAAGGATCCTGACGGTGCAGCGGCGGGAGGCGGCGCTGCGGGAAGGGAAAAACCCATGAGCGACCTGCGTGTGAATCTCGGTACCCTGTCACTGGCAAACCCGGTGATGACAGCATCCGGCACGTTCGGCTATGGCCGTGAGTTCGCTGACCTGATTGATCTGAACCGGCTGGGCGGTATTGTGGTCAAGGGGCTTTCCCTGAAGCCGTCGCCCGGCAACCCGCCGCCCCGGATCGTGGAAACCGCCTGCGGCATGCTCAACGCCATCGGCCTAGAAAACCTGGGCATTGACGCTTTTATCACCGAAAAGATCCCCTTTTTAAAAACTCTGAAGTGTCCCTGTTTTGTCAACATCTACGGCCAGACCGTGGAGGACTACGCGGGCCTGGCCGAACGTCTGGACGGTCTTCCTGCCATTGCCGGCCTTGAGGTCAATATTTCGTGTCCCAACGTCAAGGCAGGAGGCATGGCATTCGGCGTGGACAGGTCCGCCGCCGCCGAAGTGGTGCGCGCGGTGCGGGTAAAAACCGGCAAGCACCTGATGGTTAAGCTTTCCCCCAACGTGTCCGACATTGCCGCCATAGCGCAAAGCGTGGAGGACGCCGGAGCCGATTCGATTTCCCTGATCAACACGCTGGCCGGTATGGCCATCGACATTCGCACCCGGCGGCCCCGACTGGCCAATATCAGCGGCGGGCTTTCCGGTCCTGCCATCAAACCCGTGGCTCTGAAAATGGTTTGGGAAACGGCCCGGAAGGTAAAGGTGCCGGTGGTGGGCATGGGCGGCATCATGACCGCGGAAGACGCCCTGGAGTTTCTCATTGCCGGGGCCTCCGCCGTCCAGGTGGGCACCGCCAACTTTCTCAACCCCGGCGTGACCATGGAGATTCTCGATGGTATTGATGCCTTTCTGGATGCCAACGGCATTGCCTCGGTGACCGAGATCATCGGGACGCTTCAAACATGATAAAAATGAGTCAAGGGCTGACTTGAGCCCTTTACGCTTTATATGTCATTACCCGGCTTGTCCGGGCAATCCAGAAGGGCTGAATAAACAGCGCGGATTGCTCAAACCAGCCGGGCAATGACAACAACAAGAGTAAAGGGGGCAAGTCCGTCCTTGACTTTTGGATGTTGAGATTCGAATCCGATCCCGATAGCGACTTCGATTTGGAAGGTGTCGTGGTGGATTATTGACAGGCGATTTGATTCTCGGCCAGCGTTGGGTCTTCTTTTACTTGAATTAATTCCAGCCCGAAGATCTGTTTCAGCCGTTTAAGGTTTACGTTTCTCAGGCCCCGCAGGGTCGATGCCTGGCGGGGATGAACGGCCAGGGTCAGGTCTGCGCCGGGAGAGGGGCGCTGACCGGCGATAAGGGCCGACACCCTGTCAAAAAGAATTTCCGAGCGCACCCGGTGGCCGAAGGCCGGGTGATAGGGACCTGCCAGCAGGGTCGCACTGTCGGCCAGCTCCTCGGTGGGCTGGAGCCCCATGCGGATCACCGTGATTCCCTGGCTTTCCAGTGTCAGGCACATGGTTTTAACCACGGCCACTGCTTCATCAGGGGACTGGGGCACATATTCTCCCTGCCGGTACAGCCGGGCAAGGGGGCTGCCCGCGATCACCAGGGTGGGGTAGATTCTTGCAAAATCAGGTTTAAGTATCCCCATCTTTTCCGCTGTTTCAACGGAGGCCTGCCCGTCATCACCGGGAAGCCCGGTCATGAGCTGGGCACCGGTTTCGTATCCGGTTTTCTTTAAAAGCAGAAGGGCCCGGGCCGACTGATCGGCCGTGTGCCCACGCCGGGCCTTTTCAAGCACCCGGTCGTCCATGGACTGGATACCGACCTCGATGGTGGTGACTGGAAAAATTTTCAGCAGGTCAAGCTTTTCTTCGGTGATGGTGTCCGGCCGGGTGGAAAAGCGGATGCCGTGGACAAGGCCCTGCTCGACAAACGCGGCGGCGGCCCGGAGCAGTGGCAACAGGATCTCTTTATCAAGACCGAGAAAGTTCCCGCCGTAAAAGGCGATCTGGGTGGCGCCCCGTTTTTTACCTTTGAAGTCCAGATAGCGGCGAACATGGTTTTGCAGATCACTGGCCGACAGGTTTTTTTTCTGACCGGTAATGGCTGTCTGGTCGCAGAACACGCACCGGTGGGGGCACCCCTGATGGGGGAGAAAAACAGGGACAATAAAAGGCCGCTGTCCCGTGGTCATGCCGCAGGTTCTCCTTTACCCCGGATCACTGTTGTCCAAAAACGGTTTTAATCATGACGGTACATTTTGTACTTGTTTATCCAAATCGAAATCGGGATCACTATCGGTATCGAAATCGAATTCTTATACGGTGGTTCTCTTAAAAAGTGTTTTCATCTTCCCGCAGGGGCCTTGTTTGGGATTTTATTTTCCAAACCCATAAATTCAAGCGGTCATAAATGCGAAACCCCTTTTAAAACTTGATTCCGGGCAACAATGACCCCGGATACTTATAAAGTATTCGGGTTAAGCAGGATCATGGCTTTACGGGCCGCGTCCTGCTGAGCCATTTTTTTATTCCTGCCGACGCCCTCAGCCGCCACAGCGCCGACGCATACCCGGCAGCAGAACCGCTTATCATGGTCGGGCCCTGACTCCGAGATGATTTCGTAGACCGGAGGGGTCTTGTAGGCGGCCTGGGCAAACTCCTGAAGCAGGCTCTTGTAGTTCCGGTTCAGGTTCGATGCGGCCAGCCCCTCAATCTGTTTTTCAAACCCGCGTTTTACCACGGTCATCACTGCGTCAAAGCCGCCGTCCAGATAGATGGCGCCGAGCAGGGCCTCAAAAGCGCCGGCCAGAATGGATTCCTTCTCCCTGCCGCCGGTCAGCTCTTCTCCCTTGCCCAGTTGAAGGTGGTCTCCCAGATTCATGGACCGGGCAATATCCGCCAGCCAGGCGGCGTTGACCAGTTCCGCCCGGGTCTGGGAGAGATCGCCTTCGGCCAGATCGGGAAACCGGGCCATCAGCAGATGGCCGATGCACAGGGAAAGGGCCGCGTCTCCGAGGAATTCCAGCCGTTCGTTATCCTCCAGACCTTGCCCGGCCTGTTCGTTCACATATGAACTGTGTCGCAGGGCCTTTGCCAGCAGGCCTGCGTCGGTGAACCGGTATCCCAGGTGTTGTTCGAGCGGTGATGAGTCCATGGACGATTTTGACTTATTTTTGTTTCCGGGTGAATGCGATCAGCTTTTCGTAAAGCGCATAGTCCACACGGAAGTCCCCCTTGGCCATGCCCAGGGCGATTTCCCGGTTCAGATCTCCGTGAAAATCGGTGCCGCCGGTGATGATCAGGCTGTAGCGGCGGGACAGGTCGGTGTAAAAACCGACCTGTTTTTTCGTGTGCTGGGGATAGAGGGCCTCGATTCCCCCCATGCCCATTTCCACGAGCATCCTTACCAGCGATTCCAGAGACGCGTCGTCCGGGGTTTCAATCAGGCAGGGATGGGCCAGCACGGCCACGCCGCCGGCCTGACGGATAACCGCTATGGCCTCTTCACAGGCGATACGATCTTTGTCCACGTAAGCGGGGCCGTTTTTCCCCAGGTACCGGTCAAAGGCCTCGTGAATGGACGCCACCATGCCCCGGGCCCTCATGACCTGGGCGATGTGTGCCCGGCCCACCTGTGCCCCGCCGGCAAAGGACTGAACCTCGGCCATGGAAATATCGACGCCCATCCGGTTGAGCCGCTCAAGAATTTTCGGGGTCCGCTGGTTGCGGGATGTTTGAAGCCGGTCCAGTTTTTGTCGCAGGTCGGCGTTGTGAATGTCGATGTCGTAACCGAGAATGTGCAGGCTGCCGGAAAGGGGAAAGGCCGCCGGGTAGGCGGCGCTGATTTCAACGCCGGTCAAAAAATCCAGGGAGTCGGGAAGGCTCGCTTCAAGAACCGGAACGCAGCCGTCTACCGTGTCATGATCGGTGATGGCAATGGCGGCCAGGCCGGCCCTGGCCGCGGCGGATATCAGTTGAAGGGGCGCCAGTGTGCCGTCCGACGCGCTGGAGTGAACATGGAGGTCAATGGGTCTTGTCCTTTTAGAGACCAAGAACCTTCTCCATCTCCTCCTCTTTGGTTTTGCATTTGATGCACTGAGTGGTGACTGGCCTTGCCTTCAGCCGATCCACGCCGATCTCTTCCTCGCAGGTCTCACAGATGCCGAAGGTGCCGTTTTCTATTCGTTCCAGGGCTTTTTTGATCTTTTTGATCAGCTTGTGCTCCCTGTCCCGTATGCGAAGCGTGAAATTTCGTTCCGATTCGTGAGAGGCCCGGTCCGTGGGATCGGGAAAAGTCTCTTCCTCGCTGGTCATGTCGGATACGGTGTCGTCGGCCTGGGCCAGCAGTTCGTTTAACCGGTTGGTCAGAAGCTCTTTGAAGTACTCGATGTCTTTTTTCTTCATTCCGCACCCCTGCAACAAAATAGTTTCCAGAAAAATGGGTTTTTATACCAGACACGTTTTCCGATGTAAAGCGTTTATTTGAAAACTGTTCACCGGAGTGGTGGAAAGTCGAAAGTTTTGCGCTCTGGCGGAAAAATATGGGGAGATGGTCTTGCTTTTTTCTCTGAATAAAGGCAAAAAGAGGCTTGAACTTTTATCGACTTTTGATCGCCTGCGGCGGATGCTGTGGTTTATGGCGGGCGGCTATCAATCATTCACATTAAGGAGATGAAAATGAAGGTCAAACTGGACACCAGCATGGGAGAGATCGAACTGGAACTTGATTCGGCCAAGGCGCCGAAGACGGCAGCTAATTTCATTTCTTATGTAAAGTCAGGCCATTATAATGGAACCATTTTTCACCGCGTCATTGACGGTTTCATGATTCAGGGCGGCGGCATGGATGCCTCCATGAAGGAAAAACCAACGGGTGCACCCATTGAAAACGAGGCTGACAACGGGTTGAAAAATGATGCTTACGCGGTGGCCATGGCCCGCACATCCGATCCCCACAGTGCCACGGCCCAGTTCTTCATTAACGTCAAGAAGAACGACTTTTTAAACTACACTTCCAAAACCCCGCAGGGGTGGGGTTATACGGTTTTCGGCAAGGTGGTCAAGGGCCACGGCGTGGTCAACAAAATTAAGGGCGTGGCCACCGGCAGAAAAGGCATGCATGATGACGTACCCCAGACCCCGGTTGTGATCAACAAGGCCGAGGTGATCGAGGGGTAATACTGGCCGTTTATTTGTTGGCGATTTTTTAAAAGCAGTTTCTGATTGTTTTCACGACATATTGTCCCCAGGGCCCTTCCAGACCCTGGGGACGTTTTTTTATCAACGTCCGCTGTTTTCCCGCCCGTCCGTCAACCCCCGCTCTTTGCTTCCTTATAATCATGAAACACACCTGTCTTGTCACTGCTATTCGGGGCAATTTTTCGTCCAGAACGCTGATAAAATCCTGTGGTGGCAGGATTCTCAAGGAAAAAGTTGGTGATTTCCAAAACTTTTATTTCTATGAAAAACAATCAATTGCAAAAACCCGACAGTTATGGTAGGAAATTTCCATCAAGCTTGGCCATTCCAGACCACAAATCCTACAATGTGGTATATTCTGGCATGTTTTTTGGATATATACAGCAGACGGAAGTAAAATTATATCCATTAAGGAGGAACTTATGGCGAAAATAGAGATTGAAGATGCGAAAAAGATAGATCCCAGAAGCGTCACCATCTGTGAAGCCACGCGCCAGATGCTGGAAAAAGCCCAGCGGGACGGTGTTGAAACGGCCTTTGACCGGGCCGCGTCAATGAAGCCCTGTCCCATAGGGGCGGATTCGGCCTGTTGCAAGCACTGTTCCATGGGACCCTGCCGGCTGAATTCCAAGGATCCTTACGGCAAGGTGGGGGTATGCGGAGCGGATATCGATACGATCATGTCCCGGAATTTCGCGAGAATGGTGGCCACCGGGACTTCTTCTCATACGGATCACGGGATGGCCATGCTTTCTCTTTTCAGGGAAGTCGTGGAAGGCCACATAAAAGATTATGAAATCAAGGATGTAAAGAAACTGATGGAGGTGGCTGAGTCGGTGGGCATTGAAACTTCCGGCAGAGAAGTGGCAGACATTGCCATGGATTTATACAGGGAGCTGGAAAAAACCTATACCCAGATAGAAGGCGAGATCCCCTTTGCCAAGCGGGTGCCGCCCAAGACTCTGGAAACATGGAGGAAGCAGGGTATTGTGCCCCGCGGGGCCATGCGGGAAATTATGGAGCTGATGAACCGGACCCATATGGGTGTGGACCAGCAGCATGAAAACATCACCCGTCAGATCAGCCGAACGGCCCTGGCCGATGGATGGGGCGGGTCCATGGTGGGAACGGAGATCTCGGATATCCTTTTTGGTACGCCTTCACCCATACAGGTCGAGGTAAACATGGGCGTGCTCAAGGAAAAGATGGTCAACATCATTGTCCATGGACATGAACCCAACCTTTTTGAATCCATGCTGGTGTCGGTCAATTCCCCGGTGCTGGTGCAGGCGGCCAGGGATGCCGGCGCCGAAGGCATCAACCTGGTGGGCATGTGCTGTTCCGGGGCCGAGATGATGGTGCGACACGGTATTCCCCATGCCGGCAACTTCATGTCAACCGAGGCCGTGCTGGTGACCGGGGCCGTGGATGCCATGTGCGTGGACATTCAATGCATCAAACAGGGGCTGGTCAAGGTGGCTGACTGTTACAAGACGCCCCTGATTACCACCAACCCCCGGTGCCATATTGAGGGCGCGACGCATATAGAATTTGAGGAGCATAACCCCCTCGAATGTACGGATGAAGTCGTTATCAAGGCCATTACACGGTTTAAAAACAGGACCGCCGTCATCGAAATTCCAAAAATCGTAAACAAGGGAGTGCACGGATTTTCTTACGAATATATCAATTATATGCTGGGCGGAAGCTTCCGGTCCAGTTATACCCCCTTGAATGAAAATATTATTAATGGTAGAATACGAGGCGTAGCAGGGGTGGTTGGATGCACCAACCCCCGGGTGAAGCAGGACTGGGTCCATGTGGAACTGGTCAAGGAGCTTATCAAGAATGACGTGCTGGTGCTCCAGACCGGATGTTCACAGATCGCCCTGACCAAGGCGGGCCTGACCGCCCCGGAAGCGGCGGCGCTGGCAGGACCGGGTCTGCAGGAGGTATGTGAAACCGTGGGCATGCCCCCGGTCCTGGGTCTTGGCTCCTGCGTGGATAACAGCCGCATTCTTATGGCAGCGGCTGAAATGGTGAAAACCGGCGGCCTTGGAGAATCCATCGCCGACCTTCCGGCGGCAGGCGCCGCGCCGGAATGGATGAGTGAAAAGGCCATAGCCATCGGCCAGTATTTTGTGGCATCCGGCGTCTACACGGTATTTGGTGTCAAGTTTCCCATTGTCGAGGGAACCCGGTTCCACCGGCACCTGTTCCAGGGACTGGAGGAACAGGGAATGGGAAAATGGGGGTTCGCCGTTGACCCCCACGAAATGGCGCAGATGATGATTGCTCATATCGACAAGAAGCGCAAACAGCTTGGCATCGACAAAGCCCGGGAACGGATCCTTGTGGATATGGCGGATCGCCGGGCCATTGAAACGGCCTGAAAGATGTGAGTCGCAGATTCCCAGCTCCGGACTCCCCTCCTCCCCCTCCTATGCCGGACAGGAATCTGTAACTCGGGGCGGGCTCCCCAGCCCGCCCCATTCTTTTTTACAGGGCCTGTTTCTCTGGTAACTGTTTGGTTTTATATAAGTTATTGAATTGGCACTATTCAAGACCGGACATGTGCGGAATCAGCGGCATCATAACCCGATCCCTGGGCAGAGATGAAGTTGCCCGGCGTCTGGCACGGATGGGCGTGTTGCAGCGCCACCGGGGGCCGGATGACCAGCGGGAGCAGGTGTTTGAGGCCTGCGGCCGCCGTGTTGGCCTGGGGCTGGTGCGGCTGGCCATTCTGGACCTTGAAACCGGCATGCAGCCCATTGTCTGCCCCTCGGACGGCACCGCCATTGTCTGCAACGGACAGATCTACAACTATATCGAGCTGCGCCGGGAGCTTTTGGAACAGACTTTTGTATCCAGAGGCGACATTGAAACAGCCCTGCACGCCTACCGGAAAAAAGGGCTCGACTTTTTAAACGACCTCAACGGCATGTACGGCGGCGCCATTTATGACCCGATCCATGGCCGGGTGGTGCTGTTTCGGGACCGGTTCGGCATCAAGCCCCTTTATTACACAATACATCAAGGCAGCTTCGTGTTTGCCTCGGAGATCAAACCGCTGCTGGCCGGAAGCGGCCGTCCGGCCCGGCTCAACGAAGACCGGCTGGCCACTTTTTTTACCTACCGTTACGCGCCGGGAGCACAGACCCTGTTTGAAGGCGTGTTTCGGCTGCCGCCGGCCAGTTGCCTGATCTACGACCTGCCCACCGGCGCGCATGAGATCCGCCGCTACTGGAGCTACCGGCCCGACCGGCCCGAACCGGGCCTGACCGTCGAGGCGGCCCAACAGACCTTCTATGAATTATTTTCCGACGCGGTACGCATCCGGCTGCGCTCCGACGTTGAAGTGGGGGCGCTGGTCAGCGGCGGCATCGATTCATCGGCCGTGGCCTCCCGGACCGTGGCCCTGAAAGGTCCGGCCCGGCTTTTTACCATTTCGTTTGCGGAAGCGGCCTATGATGAACTGGCGGATGTAAAGTCCTTTCTCAATGCCAATGCCGGACGGTTTGCCGGGTGCGAGCACATTGTCCGGGAATGCGACCGGCGCATGCTGGAAGGGCTGCCCGGCATCATCGAGGCCCTTGAGGAACCCATATCCCTGGGCACGGTGCTGCCCACCGACCAGGTGTGCGAACTGGCCGGCAGCCGGCTGAAGGTCGTGGTCACGGGGGAGGGGGCTGACGAGATTTTCGCCGGGTACCGCAAGTTTCTTCTTGAGGCCGCGGCCCATGCGTATCCTTCGCTTTCACCGGCGGACCGGGCCGAACTGGCGGCGGTATACCCCGAACTGCCGCCTTACCTTGCCGTGCGGGAAAAGGATCCGGCAAGGCGTTACATTCAGAGCGAACTCCTGTTCGATCCACCCTCTCTTGAACGGCTGATCGGCCGGACCGGGATTGACACGGCTTTCCCATCAGATGCGCTGCCGCCCTTTGACCCGGCCGGTCACCCGGTGAACACGGCCATTGCCTTTGAATGCCGGGCCCGGCTGCCCGATTACGTGGTGCTGCGCCTGGACAAACTTTCCATGCGCCATTCCCTGGAGACCCGCACCCCGTTTCTGGATTACCGGCTGGCCGAGTTCGCGGCCCGGCTGCCCGTGGGGCTTAAAGTTGACATTCACACCGGCATGGAAAAGGTGGTGTGCCGCCACGCCTTTGACCGGTTCGGCGTGCTGGACCGGGAGACCGCTTTTCGTAAAAAGAAACCCTTTACCATTCCCCTGGCCCACTGGCTGTCCGAGCCGGACC
>JBMORB010000328.1:0-10607 GCA_049320925.1 Thermodesulfobacteriota bacterium
AGGCCCTGCTTCATTATTATTTCGGGTCCAAGGAAAAGCTGTATGAAGAGGTGCTGTTCCGGTTTTTCGCGGATGTGTTTTCACGGCTGGCCCAGAACTTTCAGGATGCCGCCGATCCGGAAACGGCTTTTCGCAGCTTCATTCACGCCTATGTTGACCTGTTGAGCGCCCGGCCTGAACTGCCGCGCCTGATGGTGTCCGAAGTGCTCGAAGGCGGCCGTCACATCATGGCCGTGGTGGACCGGATTTTTTCCCGGACCGGCGTTTCCCCGCCCCGGCTGATCGGGCCGTTTATTGAAAAGGCGGTGGCGGACAACCTGATCCGGCCGGTGGACCCCATGCAGACAACCATCAGCGTGGTGGGCATGTGCGTCTTTTATTTTGTGGCCCGGCCCCTGATGGAGCATATCTGGGGAAAACCGGCGGATGAAAAAGCCTTTGTCGCGCAACGCAAGGAGGCGATCATTGACCTTGTTCTTTACGGCATTACAAAGAGGCAGGCGGAAAATGAAGAAAAAAACCGATTCATGTAGGCAGGCAGCGCGCCTGCTCCAGCTGGCATGGCTTTCGGCCTTTTCGTGGGTAATGCTTTTTTACCCGGCAGGGATTTACGCCGGGCCGCTGACCCTGGAACAGTGCCTGGAGACCGCGTTGAGCCGGAATCCGGAGATCGCCCAGTCCCGTCAGGCGCTGGAAGCGGCCCGGTCAAGGGAGGACAGCGCCCGGGCCGGCTTGTTTCCGGAAGTCAAACTGGATGCCGCCACCGGGTACCGGTCGGAGATCACCACCACCCGTCAGGAAGCCATTACCATTCCCACCGGGGCCGGGTCGTCTATGGTCATACCGGCAAAAGAGATCGAAATAGGCGACAACACCACCACCGACCTGTCGGCTTCCCTGTGGCAGCCGATCTATACCGGCGGAGCCCTGAATGCCGGCCTGGATGCGGCCCGGGCGGCCCGCGCCGGCGCTGATCTGCATGTGGAGCTAAAACAGCGCGATATCCGCCGGCAGGTGATCGCCGCCTTCTATGATCTGGCCGTGGCCAAAGAGTTTGAAAAGATTGCCGAAGCATCGGTGGTCCGGATCACCGGTCACTTAAATGACGCTCAGAACATGCTGGACCAGGGGGTGATTCTCAAAAGCGATCTTTTGCCCATCAGGATGCGAAAACTCGATACCGAACTTAAGCTGGTGGAGGCGCGAAACGCCGTTGCCCGGGCCGGCGCGGCCCTGGCCCGGAGCATGGGCCTGCCCCCGCAAGCCGGGGTCGACATCGTGACGGCGTGGGACAATTCGCCCCCCTGGCCGCTGCCGGAAGCGTACACACAGCCCCGGACCCGCCTGGAGCAGAAGATTGCGGACCGGCAGATCGCGGCGGCCGGGGCCCTGGCCCGGGTGGAACAGGGAAGCCGGCGGCCCACGGTGGGCGTGACCACGTCGGCCCATTACGGGTGGCCGGGATTTGTGAGCAATGACCCGGACTGGGACACCTGGTGGCAGGCGGGCATCAGCGCCTCCTGGCCCATTTTTGACATGGGCCGGCGCGGCAGCCGGGAGCAGGCGGCCCTGGCTGAAAAACGGCAGATGGAAAGGGCTTTGGATGCCCTGGACGGCCGCATCGCCCAGGAGCGCGTGGTCAGCCGGCTGGCCTATGAAGAGGCCTGCCGCCGCCGGGAGATCACGGCGGAAAAAGTGGAAACCGCCCGGGAAAACTACCGGACCCAGGAAGACCATTTCAAGGTAGGTATCGCCACCAACACTGATTACCTGGACGCCCACACCGATCTGCTGGCCGCCGAGTTTGACCTGGCCGCGGCCCGGGCCCGGGTGCGCGTGGCCTGGAACGACTACCTGACGGCCATGGGCCTGGAGGAGTAACGGAATGTTTTTCTTCGTGAAAGATTCACCGAAATCGCTATCGGGATCGGGATCGGTATCGGTATCGAATACGAGCAAGAGCACGATTACGAGCACGAGTAAGAGTAAGAGCAAGAGCAAGAGTAAGATAAAGATAGAAGGAATCGGTTGTTGAGGGCTATGCGAGCAAAGGAGAGTGTCATGGCGATAAAAAAATGGGGAAAAACCGGAGCGTTGCTGCTGGCGCTGGTGTGGGCGGCCGGGTGCGGACAGTCCCACGCGCCGGGTTTTCTGGGGTCCGGCACCCTGGAGGCCACCGAGGTGGTGGTCAGCGCCCAGACCGGCGGCACCGTGACGGGCCTTGCCCGGGAGGAGGGCCAGAAGGTGGCTGCCGGGGACCTTCTGGCCACCATCGACGTGGAGAAACTGGAGCTTCAGCGGGCCCAGCTGGCCGCGGGCCTTGCCGAGGTGGCCGCCAACCGTCTGGCCGCCGACGCCACCGTGGCCCAGGCCGCGGAGTCCCTGGCCAACATTGAGACCCAGTACGGCCGCATCAGGGAGCTGCATGGCCGGGGGTCGGCCACCCAGAAGCAGATGGATGACATCGCCACGCAGCTTGCCGTGGCGAAAAACCAGCTGGCCGCGGCCCGGGCCCAGCGGCCCCTGCTGGACGCCAAAAAGGCCCAGATCGAAGCGGGCATGGCCCTGGCCGACCGGCAGATCGCCGACGGCCGCGTGGCCTCTCCCATCAACGGCACGGTGGTGGAAAAATACATGGAGGTCGGTGAAACGGTCCTGCCCGGCGGCCGGATTTACAAGCTTGCCGATCTGGACCGTTTCTGGGTTCATGTCTACGTGGCGGCCGGGGACCTGGGAAAGATCACCATCGGTCAGAAGGTCGACGTGCGGGCCGACGCCGTGGAAACTCCCTTTGCCGGGACCATTGCCTGGACATCGCCGGAGGCCGAGTTTACCCCCAAGAACGTGCAGACCCGAAAGGCCCGGTCCGAGCTGGTCTACGCCGTCAAGGTGATTCTGGATGCCGGCGCCGATGTGCTCAAAATCGGCATGCCGGTGGAGGTTTACGCGCGGCCATGACCGACATCGCCATTCGCGTTCGGGGGGTGAAAAAAAGCTACGGTCCGTCCACGGCCCTGGCGGCGGTGGACCTTGAGGTGGCCGCCTCCGAGATGTTCGGCCTCATCGGCCCGGACGGCGCGGGCAAGACCACCCTGATGCGGATTCTCGCGTCCCTTGTGGACCCGGACGGAGGGACCTGCGTCGTCAATGACATATCGGTGACGGACCGGCCCGGGGATATCCGCCGGATCATCGGTTACATGCCCCAGCGGTTTTCCCTGTACCCGGACCTCACCGTGGGAGAGAACCTGCGGTTTTTCGCCGACCTGTTCAAGGTGCCCAAAGCCGAACGGCTGGCCCGCACCGCCGAGCTTTTGAATTTTTCCCGGCTGGCCCCTTTTGTAACAAGAAGGGCGGGGCAGCTTTCCGGCGGCATGAAGCAGAAGCTGGCCCTTTCCTGCGCCCTGGTGCACACGCCCCGGGTGCTGGTGCTAGATGAACCCACCACCGGCGTGGACCCGGTCTCCCGGCGGGAGTTCTGGACCATTCTGCGGGAACTCAAGAAGCAGAACGTGACCATCCTGGTTTCCACGCCCTACATGGACGAGGCCGAGCGGTGCGACCGGGTGGCCCTGATGCACAAGGGAAAGGTGATGGCCGTGGGCACGGCGGCCGATATCGCCCGGGATTTCCCGGGTACCGTTTACTCGGTTCAGTCGCCGGACCCGGTGGGCACGGCGGCCTGGTTCAAGCAGAAGCTGGGCCCGGAACAGGTGAGAATCGTGGGCGACCGGGTGCAGGTGAGCCTGTTTGAAAACGCCCGGCAGGCCATGGAAGACCTGGGCCGGGCCGCTGAAGCAGACGGGAAAAAAATCATGTCGGCCGATCCCGTGCCCGCCGGCCTGGAGGATGTGTTCGTGGCCATGATCGCCCGGGAGGGAGGCGTAGATGACCGGCCCTGAAAACGCCAGAACGGTTCCGGAATTCTCCGGCGTCACGGCCCCCGCCGTGGTGGTGCGGGACCTGAGCCGCGCCTTTGGCGACTTTGTGGCCGTGGACCGCGTTTCCTTTGACGTGAGCAGGGGGGAGATCTTCGGTTTTCTGGGCGCCAATGGCGCGGGCAAGACCACCACCATCAAGATGCTCACCGGCCTGCTGGCGCCCAGCAGCGGCGCCGGCACCGTGGACGGCCTTGACATTGTGCGCCAGCGGCGCGAGATCCGGTCCCGCATCGGCTACATGTCCCAGCGGTTCTCCCTTTACGACGACCTGAAGGTGGAGGAGAACCTCATGTTTTTCGGCGGCGTGTACGGTCTGACCCGCGCCCAGGTGGCCCGGCGGACGGCCGAGCTGGAAGGCATGCTGGGCCTGGCCGCCATCCGCCGGCGGGCCACCGCTTCCCTGCCGCCCGGGTACAAACAGCGGCTGGCCCTGGCCTGCGCCATTTTACACCGGCCGTCGATTTTGTTTCTCGACGAGCCCACCGGCGCGGTTGACCCCATTGCCCGCCGCTATTTCTGGGACCTGATATCGGCCCTGGCCGGCGGCGGCACCACGGTGTTCGTGACCACCCACTACATGGACGAGGCCGAGTACTGCCACCGGCTCTCCATCATGTACGCGGGCCGGATCGTGGAGATCGACTCCCCGGCGAACATCAAGAAAAAGTACAACATGACATCCGTGGAGGATGTGTTTATTCACCTGGTGGACCGATGATCGATTCGCGTTTCGTGCCGCTGGCACGCAAAGAGTTTATCCATATTTTCAGGGACCGGCGCTCCCTGGCGATCCTGTTTCTGATGCCCCTGATGATGATGTTTGTCTTCGGGTACGCCATCAACATGGACGTCAAGAACATCCGCCTGGGTGTCTGCGACTTAAGCCGCACGCCGGAAAGCCGCGCCCTGATTGAAACCGTGGCCGCCTCCCCCTATTTTGACATAAAGGCCCGGTACACCGATCCCCGCCGGACGGCGGAGCTGTTCGAACAGCGGGTCATCCGGGCCGCGGTGATCATTCCCCGGGACCTGGGCCGCGCCATGAGCGCCACCGGCGACGCGCAGGTGGCCGTCGTCACCGACGGCACCGACGCCAACACCGCCACCCTGGCGCGGAACTATCTGGAGGCCCTGCTGCTGGAGCGGTCCCTGGAGTCCGGGGGAACGGGCCAGCCGGTGCGGATCAAAACGCGGATACTCTACAACCCGGACATGGAGTCGGCCCACTTCGTGGTGCCCGGCATCGTGGCCCTTCTGCTGATCATGATCGGCGCCCTGCTGACCTCGGTGACCATCGCCAGGGAAAAGGAGACCGGCACCATGGAGCAGATCCTGGTCAGCCCCATCCGGCCCTACGAGGTGGTGCTGGGCAAGGCCGTGCCCTACCTGGTGCTGGCCTTTGGCATCGGGGTGTTTATCATTGTCTTCGGGCACCTCTGGTTCTCGGTTCCCATGCTGGGGTCCTGGTTTTACCTGATGGTGGCCTGCCTGCTCTACCTGGTCACCTCCCTTGCCATCGGCCTTCTGATTTCCACCCTGGTGGCCACCCAGCAGGTGGCCATGATGCTTTCCCTGGTGGCCACGCTGCTGCCGTCGGTGATGCTCTCCGGGTTCGTGTTTCCCGTGGCGTCCATGCCGCTTCCCCTGCAGGGGGTTTCCCAGGTCATACCGGCCACCCATTTCCTGGTGATCATCCGGGGCATCATGCTCAAGGGAAACGGTCCGGCGGACCTGTGGCCGTCGGTGCTGGCCATGATGGCCGTGGGGGTCCTGTTTATCGGCATCGCCATCAAGCGGTTCCGGTTGAAATTACAGTAATCGGGGTGTGGGTATGCAACAGGTAAAAAAAGTGCTGCACCTGGTACGAAAAGAGCTGTGGCAGGTCTTTCGGGACATCAACATGCTGCGCATTATTTTTATCGTGCCCATGGTTCAGCTTTTTGTGCTGGGCTACGCCATCACCACGGACATCAGGAACCTGGATATCCTGATCTGCGACTACGACAACTCGGCCCTGAGCCGGGACCTGTCGGAACGCTTTTCCCACACCGAGTATTTTGTCGCGGAAAAAGACGAGGGCCCGCCGGGCAACGTGGAGCGCCACCTGTTTACCGGCCGGGCCGACCTGGCCCTGGTGATCCCCGCGCGTTTCGGCCGGGACCTGGAGACCGGTAACCGGCCCGAGGTGCAGGTGCTGGTGGACGGCCAGAATTCCAATACCGCGGCCGTGGCCGCCGGCTACGCGAACCGCATCCTGTTCGCCTTCATGCAGGACCACCTTCAAACCCGGTCCGGCGCCGGGGGCCGTGCGGCGTTTTCGCCCGTCCGCCTCATAACGCCGGAAGGCCGGGTCTGGTACAACCCGGAACTCAAGAGCGTCTACTACATGATTCCCGGCATCATCTCCATCCTTTTGACCATCGTGACCATGCTGCTCACCAGCCAGGCCATTGTCAGGGAGCGGGAGATCGGCACCCTGGAACAGCTGATGGTGGCGCCCCTGTCGCCCTGGCAGATCATTGCCGGCAAGACCATTCCCTTTGCCGCCCTGGGGTTTATCGAGATGGGCGTGGCCATGACCTTTGGCGTGCTCTGGTTCAAGGTGCCCATCGTGGGAAGCCTGCCCCTGCTGGCCCTGATGGCGGCGGTCTTTATCATGACCACCCTGAGCCTGGGCATATTTATCTCCACCCTGGTGGACACCCAGCAGCAGGCCCTGTTCGTGTCATGGTTTTTCCTGGTTTCCTTTATCCTGCTGTCCGGCTTTTTCTACCCCATCGACAACATGCCCGGCTGGGTCCAGGTGATCACCTATATCAATCCCCTGCGCTACTTTATCGAGATTCTGCGGGAGCTGTTTTTAAAAGGCGCCGGCCTGAACGTGCTGTGGCCGGAGCTGACCTGTCTGGCCGCCATCGGCACCACCATCTTCACCCTGGCCATCGCCCGGTTCCGCGCCCGCAGCCGGGCATAACCCGCTTTTTGCCCCGATACCTCCTCACAGCAGTAGAGTCTTTAATATTTTGTGTCCACATGATAGCCGGTCCTGCCCGGGCAGGGATAGCCGCTTTTATCTTTGTGCGGGTTTAAGCGCGTACCCGGACTTTTTCGGTTAAACTTCTTGCCGCAGTATGGGCACTCAATAACATAGGTCGGTCCGGAGCTGGATGACCGGCTGACTGAAAGGGTTTGTCGTCCGGTTTTCAAAGCAGTTGTTGTTCGGAGAGAAGGGATATTCCCAGATGACCGGGCCAACGGTGGTGCGGCAACAGGGCCGGATGGCGTCAGCTCAACTGTATATTTTGGCACAAATGGTGTGTCCGTAATTTCCGCACCCTGAATGTGGTCAACTCGGTAAGACCGGGGTTCATTGGTATGATGTCTTATTGCAAAGAGCAGAAGGTCGCCTGCCTGAGAACGCCTTAACGAATAGGGCTCGATGAGGCGATATTTACCATCATAGAAAAGATTCACACAAAGCCTGTTGGCCGCGGCAAAGCGGATTTTTTCAAGTGGCACCGCTGTGTGCCAGGCCTGGGCCATTGCGGGCGGCTGCCAGGAGTGATCAATTGCCATCCGCCCGGAAGGAATAGACCCTTTTTTTACTTTTTGAGCCGCGCCGTGCAGCCATTCCATCACCTGTGGCAGTTCCGCCCAGAATTGCTCAAAGGAAGGCAACACCGGTAACTGATGCTTCAGCATGTTTGCCCATTCAGCCTCCAGTTCATCGCGCTCGGGCCGGTTGGTGAACGTTTTCATGGTGGGCACAGCTATCTGCTTAAACGCGCATTTTTTCTCCAGTGTACTTAAAATAACGGCCTGGTCGGGTGCCAGTTCATCGTGGCGGTACAGATGCACCACATCATACAGGTCTCTTGGCCGCTCCCGTTCCGCCAGCGCTCTGATCTTTTCGGCAAATACTTCTTCAAAGCAGTAACAGTTGATCTGAATACCGCCTGCCGGGCAGTCCGAATAAGGGTGATGAACATTTTTTATAACAGGGTCTTCCACCAGCAGTTCATCGGTTGTCAAATCCAGCTTAATGCGGGGAAGCGTACCCCCCGGCCGCATGGGCCCCTGGTAGCCGATACGGCCCTCGGCGGCCATTCCGCCACGGTTGTTCTCATACACCTCGAAACGAATTAAATCTCCGGGTACTTCTATACCCGTGGTGTCGTGCACCCACTCGGCAATCTCTTCAAAACAGCCTGCCAGAAAATCCCGGTCAAGGTGCCCGGGGTCGGTAAGGGTAAAATCAAGGTCTTCGGAAAACCGGTAGGTCTCAAAGTAGCACTTTTTTAAACAGGTACCGCCCTTGAACGCCCAGCTTTTCCCGATCTCTGGATGATTAAATATGCCGGCCAGCACCCAGCCAAGCACATAATCTTTTTCAATAACATTCGCCAGGAGCCCGAACTCCCGCACAAAGTCCATTATTTCCGACTTGTCAATCACCCGCCGTCTCCTTCCAGTTTTCAGGCACCCACAGGCGCCAGCGGGTCACCAGCCGGGTATTGTTCAGGGCCGGATCAAGCCTGGTATTGCCCGCTGTCAGCCGCTTGCTGCACTGCTTGATGATATCCGTCTGTTCCGGGGCTGTTTTTTCAAGTAGAAAACCCAGTCGCTTAAATACCGCTCCGTTGTTCAAGCGGCCCGCGTATTCAACCAACAGATCAAGATCGCTTTTTTCAGAACGCAGGTAGTTGGCAAACATCTCCTTTACCGAACGAATCCCGCCGCCCAGGCCGGGTGCGGCCAGCATGTCCAGAATGGTGCGCGCGGGATCGGACACCGGTATTTTCACCTGCCCTCGCCAGACCGGCTTTAACCCGAACACGGCCTTTTCAGAAACCGTGCGCAGCAAAAAGGCCGTGCCTTTTATGTTCGGTTTTCTGTCCCGCGGTTTTTGAACCGTCATGACCATGATGGTGCTGAAAATCTGTTCGGTCAGGTCAAAATATTCCGCGGCGCTCCAGCCGCCGATATAGCAGGGAGAAAAAAGGCGCCCGGCAATCAGCCAGGGATCTTCCAGCGGCACGTCAGCCGTGCGGGATTCCAGCGGCACATACACATAAAGCCCCTGCTTCACCCGGGACACCCATCCTTTTTTTGACCACCGGGAAAGCATCTTGGCGGCATCCGTGGAAGCCACATTTAAAATCCTGGCCGCTTCGCCCACCGACACCGTGCCTTTGGTGCCGCGAATAACCGCGGCCATTCTTTCCCGGTCTGTTTTGCCTATGCCCGTCAATTTGTCCATGATATATCTCAAGAGTAGTTATTCATCTATTATGTGAATATATGCACATAACATATACCATTTCGGTCTGTCAAAATATATTTTATGCGCAACAATTCAACTATTATATGAATTTTAACACATAAAATATACTTTTACGACCCGTTGCACGAAGGAAAACGGGTGGTGCCGTTGTTGTGGTTTTCCCGTCAGGCTGCAGCTTTTCAACACGTTCACAAAAGTGGAAACCGCCCGGGCCTACAGCCGCCGGGTCGGGGACTATAACCGGACCACGGAGTCCGCGTCCCCGCATCACGCACTGGCCGCCAGGGTTTTTTGCACCCGCGCGGCTTTCGAGGTGGCCAGCGATGCCATCGCCATATTCGGCGGCAACGGCCTGACCAAAGAGTACCCGGTTGAAAAAATGTTCCGGGACGCCCGGGTGGCCATGCTCAGTGACGGAGAGAACAACGCCCTGTCCATTTCAGGGGCCGGCGGACTGGCCAGGTAAAACACGGATGATTTTAAAAGCCGGAAGGCGCGACTGCCGGGCATGACCTACGCCTTCTGGGGCCTTGTGTTTGTCTGCCTGGGCCGCTACCTGGCCGGAGGCAATTCATAAACCATACCTCTTTCCCCCTGGCCGTCATCCGGTTTCCGCGCCCGCAGCCGGGCATAACCCGCAAGCGGCTTAAAGACAACCGGTTATGATCCTTCTGAATTTTTCTTGATTTCTGTGGCTGGTCTGCCATAAAGTCTTCATGTTATTGATAACATCCCGAGGAGGGGATCTCCATAACGGAAAACCATCATAAATGCCTAACACAGAAAAAGAGCGTCGCTGGGAAATATTTCAGGCATTACTGCCTTTTTATGGCAAAAAAGTAAGGCCTGATTTTTTGCGACAAACGTCTCAGTATGTTCCGGGCATAGACCGAATCCATAACTTGATCGAAGGGATTTACAAACCGGCTGGAAGTGATTACGCCTTAAGTATCGCCAGCATGAAGGTCAATCCTTATGCCGATAAAGTCACGTATCTCCCTGATGGCCGTTGGATCATCAAATATTCCCCTAAAGCAGGTGGCCTGAATTTAGCTGTCAACCAAGGCCTATTAAAATGCATGGCGGAAAAGGAACCCGTCATTGTCCTTAAGCAGCTATCGGACAAAACCAGCCGGCAAGGCACACAATACCGCCTTATGGGTTTGGGCCTGATTGACAACTATGACCCTGCATCAGACATCTTCACCATATTTCATGTTGATTATGCTACCCTGACCAAAGTTAGCCAGGGCGCAGATGATGATATCTTTATTGCCTCTGCCATTCGTGCCTTTGCATTGGATGAATTTAAGCCTTTTGTGGCCGAGGATCTGGCCATTTATCAGGTGGCCAAACAAAAACGCGATCAAGCCTTTAAAAAT
>JBMORB010000329.1:0-10521 GCA_049320925.1 Thermodesulfobacteriota bacterium
GAAGGCCAGGCCGCCGGGCGCGCTTCTTTGAGTACTTTTCCTGGCCGCAAGAAAAGCGCACGGGAAAAAAGAGAGATGGTTTTTCAGGAGGACTGCCATATATACAATTCGATTGCGATACCGATAGCGATAGCGATTTCGATTGAGCTTTGATAAACAGATAAAAAATGTACCATCATGATTAAACCGTTTTTAAACAACAGTGACAGGGATGTTCCCCGGGGAAAGCGATAGAAACGATGGAACGCCATACCGCCCCAGACGGCAAAGATATCAACATCGGTATCATCGGCATCGGGTCCATGGGCAAGGGCCTGATCTACCAGAGCGGCTTCACGCCGGGAGTCCGGTGCGCGGCGGTGTGCGACATTTCAATCGGCCGATGCACGGCCGCCCTGGAGCTGTTCAGGACGCCCTACGCGGTGGTTGACAGCCGCGCCGCCATGGAAGACGCCATTTGCGACGGAAAGGTGGCGGTCTGCGAATCAGGCCTGTGGATTGCCGAATGCGAAGGGGTGGATGCCGTCATCGAGGCATCCAGTTCCATCATTCCGGCGGCCGAATTCGCGCTGGCCAGTCTTGAACACGGCAAGCACCTCATCCTGATGAATTCGGAAATCGACCTGCTGTTCGGTCCCCTGCTGGCCCGGACGGCCGCAAAGCAGGGCGTGATCTGTACCAGCTGCGACGGCGACCAGTACGGCGTCCTCAAGCACCTCATCGACGACCTTGCACTCTGGGGCTTTGATCTGGTCATGGCCGGGAACATCAAGGGCTTTCTGGACCGATCGGCCAACCCCACCTCCATCATTCCCGAGGCCGATATCCGCAACCTGGACTACCGCATGTGCACCTCCTACACCGACGGGACCAAGCTCAACATCGAGATGGCCATTATTGCCAATGCCTGCGGCCTGACAACGCTTACACCCGGCATGTACGGCCCCCGGGCCGCTCACGTCCTGGACATCTTCAACTGCTTTGATTTTAAGACCCTGTGGGCCGACCGCCGGCCCTTTGTGGATTACATTCTGGGCGCCGAGCCCGGCGGCGGCGTTTTTGTGGTCGGCCATTGTGACAATCCTTTCCAGCGGAGCATGCTGTCATATTACAAAATGGGGCCTGGTCCGTTCTACCTGTTCTACCGGCCCTACCACCTTTGCCATATCGAGGCCATGAGGACCGTCATCGACGCGGCGCGAAAACGCACACCGCTTCTTGTTCCCGATTATGGTTTGCGAACCAACGTTTATGCTTACGCCAAGAGGGATCTGAAGGCCGGGGAGGTCCTGGACGGCATCGGCGGCTACACATGCTACGGCATGATTGAAAACAGGGACCAGGCACGGGGCCTGCCCATCGGTCTGGCCCATGCGGTGACGCTCAGGCGGGACATTTCAAAAAACGAACGTATATCCACGGATGACGTGGCATGCGACCCGGACCGCCTGGATTTTCAACTTTTTGAACAGTCCTGCCGCGTTCATTGAGGCCATTCCGATGCCAGACAAAACATCCGCCGGATTTTCCATCATCTGCGTTTTCAACGACCGGAAAAAGCTCTCCCGGTATCTCATTCAGAGCCTGAAATTGCAGAAAACAAGGTATGAGCTGATCGCCATCGACAACCGGCAAAACATATTCCCCTGCGCCGCCACGGTGCTCAACGAGACTGCCGCCCGCGCCAGATATGATCTTCTGATGTTTGTGCACCAGGACGTGGCCCTGCTCTCAGACACCTGGCTGACGGATGCCCAAAACAACATCGAGTCGCTGGACAACTTCGGCGGAGCCGGCGTTGCGGGGAATGGCCCGCAGGGCGTGGTGGCCGGCATTTTCCACGGCACACCACCCAAACCTGTGGGCCGCGTACGCATCACAAAACCCATGCCCGTACAGACCGTGGACGGCTGCCTGCTGATCGTGCCGAAAAACCTTTTTCTGGGAACCGGCTTTGACGAACGCACCTGCCCCGGCTGGTATCTGTACGTGGCCAATTTCTGCCTTGACATGGCGCGACAGGGCCGCCATATCTACGTGCTGCCCCGAGAGGTTTATCATGAATCCACCGGCCCCGGAAACAGTCGCGTTCTCGACGAGACCCGGAAAAACATTATTCAGAAACACCGGGATCATGTTGGCATGATCTATACAACGATGGGCGAGTGGAGCACCGGCACGAAACCGGGTAATTCATGAAATATCCGGGTTTGCTGTTGTCCAAAAACGGCTTTAACCATGGCGGCACATCTTCTGATTTGTTTATCCAGATCGAAATCGCTATCGGGATCGGTATCGAAAAGCGGCTTTTCCGGCCTCCGTCACCCCGGCCCCCGAGCCGGGGTCCAGTGCAACCGGACGGCAGGGTGTGCCGGTCATCAGTTACTGGATGCCGGGTTGTGGCCCGGCATGACAAACACCTTATTTTATCCGTGTACTTTTCTTGCCGCCAGGAAAAGTACCAAAAGAATCGCGCCCTGCGGCTTGGCCTTCGGCTTCCCTCGCGCAAACGGTTTTTCCGGCGCGGCCAGGAACTCGCCCGCCTGCGGCGGGCTCAAACAGCCTGCCCGCTTGTTCCCGAAAAACCGCTTGCGCTCGGCTACGCCGCAAAGGGCGAAAACTTTCATTTAAACCCATGCCGAATTTCAAAACCCCTTTTAAAAGCTGATTTTGGACAATAATGATCCGGGTTATATCAGCGTCGACAACCCGGGAAAACGCGCTTTGATTGCCTGCGCTGTTTCGGGATCGTCTTTCAGCATTCGAAAATCGGTAAATTCAAATCCGGGCGCCACCGTGCACCCCGCCAGCGTATAGGCTCCCGTGGTGCGGGCCGCCTGCCAGCACCCGGCCGGAACCACCGCCACCGGGCGGCCGGTTTTTTCGACTTTCCCCACCAGGCAACGGTTGCATTTTTCATCGCCCGGTTCAATCCAGAACAGTTCCAGGGCCGCGCCTTCGTAGTAGTGCCACACCTCGTCCGATGCCACCCGGTGCCAGCGGCTGATACCATCGGCGGTCAGCAGAAAATAAATTTCGGTCACCGCGCTTCGCTTTTCGCCGCCCGCCGGCGCAACCGTATGAGAAGAGCGGAAGATCTCGGAAAAATACCCGCCTTCGGGATGGGGGTTTAACTCCAGCAGACGGATCAGTTCGGATGCGCGCGGGTCCATCAGTCATTCCTTTTGCGCAGCACTTTTTTATCCACCTTCCCAACGGGCGTCAGGGGCAGTTCGTCCAGCACACGGACCCGTTTGGGCACCTCGTAGGGTGAAAGTTTTTCCTTTGCAAAGGCGAGAATCTCCTTTTCCAGGGCCGCCCTGTCCCCGGCCAGCGGATGGCCGGCCACGGGCTTGACATAGGCCTCCACCAGTTCCGAACCGGGCCGTTCCGGGTTGGCCCTGCCGATGGTGGCGATCATGTCTATGGCCGGGTGCTCGGATAAAATATCCTCCACCCGCCGGGAGAACACCTTGAACCCGCCCACGATGATCATGTCCTTGGTCCGGTCCACGATCCGCAGATATCCCTCCTCATCCTGAATGGCCACGTCGCCGGTGTGCAGGTAGCCTTCGGCGTCAAACACCTTGGCGGTCTCTTCGGGCTTGTTGAAATACCCCACCATGACCTGGGGCCCCTTGACGCAGATCTCGCCGGGCTGGCCCACCGGCACCCGATCGCCTGTTTCCGTGCTTTTCAGGCAAAGGTCGGTGTTGGGCAGGGGCAGGCCGATATGGCCCAGTTTCTTTTTCCCCTGCATGGGATTCATGGTGGTCAGGGGAGCGGTCTCGGTCATGCCGTAGACCTCCAGCAGCTTGCCCTGGCCCACGATGCTTTCCAGTTGCCGCTGGGACTCTTCCGGAAACGGGGAAGCCGCTGAAATACACCCCTCCAGGCCCGAGTGATCCAGGGTTTTAAAGGCCGGGTTGGCGATCAGCATCTGGAACAGGGAGGGGACGTTCACCAGGACCGTGGGGCGGTATTTTTTTATTTCCCGGCAGATGTGGTCCGTGTCCCTGGGGTTGGGGATCAGCACCTGGGTCCAGCCGAGATAAATGCAGTTCTTGTTGAAAAACAGGCCGGCGATATGGAAGAAGGGGAACCCGGACAGCGCCAGGCCCCTGCCCTTTTCCCAGTGAAGCCAGTGCTGGACGATGAGCAGGTCTGCCACCACGTTGCGGTGGCTCAGCTGGGCGCCCTTGGGCAGGCCGGTGGTGCCGCCGGTGTATTGAATGTAGGCGATGTCGTCCGGCGTCACCCTCACGCCGGGATCGGCGTCACTGTAGGCGGAGCCCTTGATCACCTTCTCAATTTTCAGCACGGTCTTTCCGGCCAGGGGCGTCACCCTGCCCTGGGGAATCTTTCCCAGGCGTTTTCCCAAAAACCGCTTGACCGGGGAAAGAAACCCGCCCACGCCGGCCACGACCACGAGTTTGAGGTCCGGCAGCTGATCGGCGATCTTGACAAGCGTGGCGGCGAAAACCGCGTCCAGGGTCACCAGCCCCCTGGCCCTGGAATCGGCGAGCTGGTGTTTCATCTCCGGGGCTGACAGCAGGGGCGAAACGCCGGAGACCACGCAACCGGCCCGCAGCGTGCCCAGCCATGCAATGCCGTACTCCGGAATGTTGGGCAGGTTGATGCCCACCACATCGCCTTTTTTAAAGCCATTGGCCAGCAGCATGTTCGCGAACCGGTTGGCAAAGCGGTCCAGATCGGCAAAGCTCACATGGGTGCCCATGAAGGCATAGGCGGTCTTGTTACCGAACTTTGAAAACGTGGGCCGGACCGCGTCCACGTAGCTGGTCTCCCACGAGTCGGGAGAAAGATCACCGACACCGGGATCATAGGATTTTGTCCAGAACCGTTCGCTTGCCATACTTCCTCCCTTGAAAAAAGGTTAAACGAGTTTTCCGGTTATCCGGATCTGCCTGTTATTTCTCCGGCCCGGTACCGCCGGACCAGTTCTCTGTAAATATCAATGGCCGCCGGGTTGAAGGTCAACTCCTCATCGGTCAATGGCCGCACCAGCCGGGCCGGGGAGCCGAGGATGAGGGAGCCGGGCGGAAAAGACTTCCGGTAAGGGATAAAGGCATTGGCGCCCACAATACTGTGGTCCCCGATCGTAACGTGGGACATGATGGTGGCGTTCATGCCGATCATCACGCCGGTTCCGATCCGGCATCCGCGGATCACCGCGTTGTGACCCACGGTGACCCGGTCGCCGATCACCACCGGCGCGTCCATGTCGCTGTGAAGGGTCGCGTTATCTTGAATGTTGGTGTCGGCCCCGATCTCAATGCGGCCCTCGTCGGCCCGCACCACCGCGTTAAACCAAACGCTGGCCCCCTGGCTGATGACCACGTCACCGTAAATCCGGGCGCCGGGCGCGATAAACACCGACTCATGGATTTGAGGACGAATAATGCTTCCGGTCGCCTGTTCTTTCATTCACGACTCCGAGTCAAGGGGAAACCATAGGAGCTTCCCGTTACTTTTTCGCTTTGATTTCCTTTTCCCGTTGCTGGTAAAGCGGGTTGCCGCAGTCCACGGTTTCAGGGTCCACCAGCCAGCGGAACTCACCCCTGGCTCCGGCTTCATCCAGGGCTTTCCGGTACCGGGCATAATTGGCCGGCGCCATTCCCACCAGCCGGCTCCAGTCCGCTTCAATCGAACATGTGGGGCAGATGCTGGCGCAGTGGAAACAGTAAATGCAGGGCTGCTGGATACGGGGCGGATCAGCGTCGATGTCGATGCCGTTCACCGGGCACTCCTCACCGCACTGGCCGCACAGGGTGCAGGTTTCCATATTTATCGAAAGCGGCGGCATGACACGGGCCAGAAACTCGGGGGTAAACATTCCCGCCTCTTTTCTTGCCCACTCCTCGGGCGGGGCAGAGGGCCTGACGATACACCGGGTATCGCCGGTTGACACGGCCCGGCCGCACATCACTATCCTCTTGCCGAATTCAAAGGCTTGCTGCAAATCCAAGTCATCCGGGTGGCCGGAAGTCAGGGTGTGTCTGGGATAAAACGGCACGGTAATACCAGCGTAAGTGTGATAAAAGCCGATGACAAGAGCCCCCCTTTTTTCAAGGCCCTCCGCCATTCGCACAAGAGTCTGGCCCATCACGGCCCCGTGGGAACAGAAGACAAACCAGTGCCGGTTGCTCTGCGGCGGCAATTTTTCAATAAACGCACGAACGTTGAAAGGCTCCTGAAGATAGAAGGCCGGGCATCCCAGACCGATGAGATCATAACCGGACAACAACCCGGCATCCACCTCTTCCATTTTAAAAAAGTCGCATTGGCCCATGCTTGCACGAATGCCGTCACCGATCTTTTCAGCAACTTTTCGCGTATTACCGGTCTGAGAAAAACAGATGATGGCGGTTTTCATGGAGGTAACGCCCTTGAGGGTGCGCTGCTTTATTGTTGCGATAGAGCAAATCCGGCATCCACCGGCACACGGTAATGGACTGGAAGAGCCTCCTGCCTTTATTTTTTTGGGAAATACTTGACCGCACTTATGCTTTTAAAATCCGCATCCTGTGTCCATATCGTGGCTTTGAATTCCTGTGCCGTCGCGAGAATAATGCAGTCCGCCATTGGAAGCTGACGTTCCAGGCTCAACTTTGACGCAGCCATTGCCAAAGAGGCGCTCAAATCTATGACTTTACCTTTCTGCATGGCGACAACCGCCTGCAAGGCCGCATTCTCACCGGACTCTCTCAAAACGACCTTGAACACTTCATATATAATAACCGTGGGAACGATAAGCGATGCCGGATCGGAAAGCGGCACCAAAAAATGTTTGGCAGTGGGCTCATCTGCAAAATATGCCAGCCAGCCGGAGGAGTCCACGAGATTCATACTCTGTCTTCCTCCCGCTTAAATGCCGTATTGATACCCTTGAGAAATCCTTTAAGCTCTTTGATATCGCGTTCCGGTATGAGTTCAATCCGCCCGGCGTATTCCACGATCTGCATTCTCTGGCCCGGATAAAGCTTTAAGGACTCCCGCACGTTTTTGGGGATGACGATCTGGTATTTGGGGGACACGGTTACGGACAGCATGACAAAACCTCCATCGATTGATTTTTGTTTTACAATAGCATGATCGATGCGAGGTTGTCAATTCAGGGGTTATGCGGCAAGGTGATTATCCTATTGGTGCCCGGCAAATATCAGCCCATCAGTCTCAAACCCCAGGGCCGCCGCCCTTGCCACCAGCCGGTCTTTGAGCGCCGGTTCAATTTCCGGCGTTCTGGCCAGAATCCACAGATAGGACCTGTCCGGCCCGCACACAAGGGCATACTGATAATTTTCGTGGTCAAGCTCGACTACCACGTAAGACCCGAAAAAAGGACCGAAAAAGGAAACCTTCAGATAGCCTTGATCCGGGCCGTCCATAAAGTAAGCCCTGCCTTCGGCCTCTTTCCACTTTTTCTGTTTTTCCGAATACCCGCGGTTGAGCACCCTGACGCCGCCGTCCGCCCGCCGGCTGTAATCGGCCGTCACCCGGCTCAGGCCCCGCTCAAACCCGTGGTCCAGCCGGGCGATTTCGTACCACCGGCCCAGATATCTTTCCAGGTTGAAGTTGGAAACCGGAACCACCCCTTCCGGGACTCCCACGCACCCGGCCATCAACAGCATCATGCCTGTGATGATAATTCTCACCATTGCCCGGAATGTTATCCCTTTCCTCCCGCCAGGGTTTTAAGAACGTCCTCCTTGCCCAGAATGCCCACCAGCCTGCCGTTGTCCACCACCGGAATGGTGTGAAAATGCTTTTCCACCATCAGGGATGCCACCTCCTCGATGGTGGCGTCCGGCCCCACGGAAACCGCGGGCGCGCTCATGGCGTCGGCCACGGTGGTGGCCGCGATTTTCTGCACTTCCTTTTCCAGGGCCTTGGTGGAGGAAAAAGAGAAAACACCGTCTAAAAAGGTAAAGATGGACGGCAGCGGCAGTCGCTTCTGCTGAACGATGAGGTCGCTCTGGCACAGCATGCCCACCAGCCGGCCTTCTTTATTAACCACCGGCACGCCGTTGATGTGGTTCTTCAGCAGAATGCCGGTGGCCTGGGCGATGTCGGTTTCCGGTGAAACGGTGATAACCGCCTTTGTCATGACGTCTCTGGCACGAATCATATTTTCTTCTCCATTAAAAATCACTGTTGTCCAAAAACGGTTTAAATCACGACAGCCTGCTCTCCGCATATTCATCGAAATCGCTCATTGTTGTCCAAAAACGGTTTTAACCATGGCGGCACATCTTTTGATTTTTTTATCCAAATCGAAATCGCTATCGGGATCGGTATCGAAATCGAATGTAATATACGGCGAGTTTTTTAAAAATTTTCTCTCTTTCCTTTATCCGTGTACTTTTCTTGCCGCCAGGAAAAGTACCAAAAGAAGCGCGCCCCACGACCTGTCTTCGGCTCCCCTTTGTTATCTCTGCTGTTCCAGAAACAGCCTGACCTGCTCAAACACCTCTTTCTGGTGAGGGTTTTCATGGGTGGTCAGCACATGGGGCGAATCCTCCAGCCAGAAGATGTTTTTATCCGGCGACGCCACCTCATTATAAAGGAACTCCGCCCCCTTTGGTTTGACGGTCTTGTCGGCCCGTGACTGGACAATCAGAATGGGAACCGTGACCGTGTCGGCGATTCGCCTGACGTGGCGGGTCAGCTTTACCAGCTGGTAGATGGCCGACATGGCCCGCTCTTCGTAATAATAGGGCTTGAACTCCTCTTTCAGGGGCCGCACGTTATACTTGACAAAAAAGCGGACAACGCCGGTGAGGCTGCTTTTCCAGTCGGCAAGATAGATGGCCGGGGCCAGGCAGACCACGCCCCTGATTTCTTCCGGATGCTCGGCGGCCAGTTTCACGGTCAGGGCGCCGCCGGTGGAAACGCCCATGACATACACCTCTTTTCCCAGCAGCCGGGTCACCCTGAGCCCTTCTTCAACGGTCTGGTACCAGTCTGGCCATTTGATCTTCAACAGGTCTTCGGGTCTGGTGCCGTGGCCGGCCAGCCGCCTGGCATAGGCATTGACGCCCTGCTGACGCAAAAACTCGCCCAGGTCGGCCATTTCCCAGGGGCAGGCGGTAAACCCGTGAATCAGCAGCACGGCCTTGTCGCTGTAATTGCCCGTGGAATAAAGCCGGGGCTCCCTCACCGGCGTGGCGCCCGCCTGCCGGGCGATCATTTTTTCCCTGGCGACATATGCCCGGGCCAGCAGGAAACCGGCGGCAGGATCCGTGGCGGCCTCCGGCTCCAGGGCAGCCGCAATGGCATCCAGTTCGGCCCCATCGGGTATCTGCTCAACGATCTGAACCCTTTTTTCAATGTCGGCCAGGTCGGCGGCATAACAGGGTGTAAAACAGAACAGTACAATCAGCAGGCCCGCAAGAAAAAGAAAAGGCTTTTTCATTATTTATCCCCCTCGCTGGTGTTGTTTGAAGCTTCAATCCGCTTGATAAACGCCCCCACCGTCTCAATGGTCTTCTGCTGTTCCTTGTTTTCAAAAGTGGTCAGCACATGGGGAGACGCCTCAAACCAGACGATCTCCCGCTGTGGGGACGAAACATTGTCATAAATAAACTGGCCGCTTTCCGGCTTGATGGTTTTGTCCTCCTTTGACTGAAACACGATGATCGGCTCTTCTATCTTTCCGATCTCCTTTTTCACAACGCTCAAAAGCTCGTTGAGCTGGCCCACGGCAGCCACGGACCGCTCTTCGTAGTAGTAAGGCTTGACCTTGTCCTTCAGGGGCCGGATGTTGTATTTCTTCACGTATTTTCCCACCGACGCCAGCATGGCCATGTCATCCTGAAGATAGATGGCGCTGGCCAGGGAGATGACGCCCGACACCTGGTACTTTGACGCGGCCAGCAGGCAGAGGGAGCCGCCGGTGGAAACCCCGCCAAGATAGATATGGTCGGCGATCATGCGGATGGTGGTCAGGGCGTTTTCCACGGAGTTGTACCACTGCTCCCACGTTATGTCGCACAGGTCCTCGGGCTTTGTTCCGTGGCCGGCCAGCAGCACGCCGTACACGTCATACCCCTGCTTGAAAAGATACACGCCCAGTTCCCGGACTTCCCAGGGGCAGGCGGTAAACCCGTGCACCAGCACCACCCCCACACGGGGCGCCGGTGAGGCCGCCTCCTTGGGATGCACAAAAAGGAAAGGTTCGTTGTCTTCGTTTTTCAGGCCCCGGGCCCTGGCGCCGAACAGGTCGAGTTGAAAACGGGCAAGTCCGATCTCGTAGCGGCAGTCCTTCTTGAACTGCCGGGCCTTTTCCAGGTAAGAAATGGCAGCCTCGGTCATCGGGATGTCGCTGGTTTCCCGGGCAAGAAAATAGAGGCTTTCGCCCAGGTAATAAAGATATTCGGCGTCTTCCGTATAGTCGGCCGCGTGGCTCTGCAGGATATCGACGGCCCGCCGGTAATCCCTGTCCTGAAAATAAATCATCCCCTCTTCCTTGGGGCTGGTGGCGATTTCCGCGATGCGGGT
>JBMORB010000330.1:0-10491 GCA_049320925.1 Thermodesulfobacteriota bacterium
CGGAAGAAGCGGGCAGGCTGTTTGAGCCCGCCGCAGGGGGGCGAGTTCCTGACCGCGCCGGAAAAAGCGTTTGCGCGAGGGCAGCCGAAGGCCAAGCCGCAGGGCCGCCTTCTTTTGGTACTTTTCTTGGCGCCAAGAAAAGTACACTGTTTTATTCCGACACCGGCTTCCCCTGTTTTAACCCCTGGCTGATCTGTTCAAAGAGCTTCCGTTTGCGCTCCTCTTCTTTAGCCTTGAGTTCCTCGATCTTCTTGTCGCGCTCCTGCTGGCTCTTTTTGAACTTTTCGATCTCTTCTTCCATGCCGCCTTTCGGTGCTTCCTGGGAAAGCGCTTCCAGGGCCATGTGGTCTTGCACAAAAAGCCGGACCCCGTAGGCCCCCTCCACCGCCTCCACGATCCCCTTTTTCTCCAGCTTGCGGCAGACCATGTACACCTCTTCGGAAGAGGTGCCAAGCAGGTCGCACACATCCTCCACCGACGGTGACTTGTCCTTCAGGTAGGTCAGCACGCGAATCGCGGCAACCACCAGATGGGCCTTTTTATATAATGAAAGCGTTTCCATGCGCGCCCTCCCGTCGACTTCGGCAATGGTGTGTTCAAAGGCCGGCCGGAGCGGGAAAAAACGCCCCGGGCCGCCCTTTTTCAAAGAATTATAAGGCCCTTCCACGCTTGACACAAGCCCCTTTTGGTAGTAGCATCGGGCTTGTTTTTTTCCAGCACGCGACCCTGGCCGCCAACCTTTCCACGGAGGAGAAACATGATTGAAATCATAGAGATCAAGGCAAGAGAGATCCTCGATTCCCGGGGAAACCCCACGGTTGAAGTGGATGTCACCCTGGCCTGCGGCGCCACGGGAAGGGCAGCGGTCCCTTCGGGCGCGTCCACCGGCACCCGCGAAGCCCTGGAGCTTCGGGACAAGGACAAGAAGCGCTACCTGGGCAAAGGCACCACAAAGGCGGTGGCCAACGTCAACGCCATCATCGGCCCGGCCCTTGAAGGCATGGCGGCCGACAACCAGGCCGTTATAGACAAGATCATGATGGATCTGGATGGAACGGCCAACAAATCGAAGCTGGGCGCCAACGCCATTCTGGGGGTTTCCATGGCCGTGGCCCGGGCCGCTGCCGACGCTTACGGCCTGCCCCTTTACCGCTACCTCGGCGGCATCTGCGGCAGACACCTGCCCATGCCCATGATGAACATCGTCAACGGCGGGGCCCACGCGGCCAACAGCCTGGACATTCAGGAGTTCATGATCATTCCCGTGGGCGGCAAAACCATTGCCGAGTGCGTGCGCATGGGGGCCGAGGTTTTTCACACCCTCAAGAAACTGCTCAAAGACAAAGGCCTGGCCACGGCCGTGGGCGATGAGGGAGGGTTTGCCCCCAGCCTGGAGTCCAACGAGGCGGCCATTGCGTTCATCGTGGAGGCCATCAAAAAAGCGGGATACAAGCCCGGAAAAGAGATCGGCATCGCCCTGGACGCGGCGGCCAGCGAGTTCTATGAAAAGGGAAAATACGTGCTCAAGGGCGAGGGCAAGAGCCTCACGTCCCAGCAGATGGTGGACTATTACGAAAAGCTGGTGGACAAATACCCCATTCTCTCCATCGAGGACGGCCTGGCCGAGCAGGACTGGGACAACTGGGTCATGATGACCGACCGCCTGGGCAACACCACCCAGATCGTGGGCGACGACGTGTTTGTCACCAATCCCGTGATTTTTGAAAAAGGTATCCGTGAAGGTCTGGCCAACTCCATCCTGATAAAACTCAATCAGATCGGCACCGTGTCCGAGACTCTCAAAACCATCGACATGGCCAAGCAGGCCGGTTACACCACGGTGATTTCCCACCGGTCCGGCGAAACTGAAGACGCCTTTATCGCCGACCTGGCCGTGGCCACCAACGGCGGGCAGATCAAAACCGGATCGCTGTCCCGGTCGGACCGCATCGCCAAGTACAACCAGCTGATCCGCATCGAGGAGGCCCTTGGCGCGGGGGCGGTCCTTTCCAACGACTTTGCCGCCGGCGCACGGTAGCGTTCGCCGCCATGATGCCCAGCCGACACCACCTTGTCACGGTTCTGGCCATTTGGGGGCTGTGCCTCTGGGCCGTGATGCCCTGCGACGGGTATGTGATCCCCGGTGAAATGGTGATCGACCGCATGATCAAGGCCCTGGGCGATGCCCGGGGCCTGGCGGTCACCCAGACCACCATGGCCGGGGAATCACCGTGCCCTGAAAACAACGATGCGGATGAAACATCCTGGTTTGATCCGCCCGGCCGGTTCCGTTTCGAGGGACTTGAGGGAAAAACAAAACACGTCTACGTCTCCGCGCCGCAAGGGGCGGTGACCATCGTCGGCGACCGGGTGGTCTCCCTGTCGGAAAGCACCCTGATGCGGTACAAGGAACCGTTGCTCTACCGGGACCGCCCGGCCCTGATGGAGCGGCTGGCCGCCATGGGGATTGACGCCGGCGAGTCCAGCCTGGGACGGCTGGACGGCACCGTGGCCTTTGTGCTGGGCGCCCGGTATCCCGACCTGTCGGTTTCCCAGCTCTGGGTGGACAAGGAGACCTTTCTGCCCTTTCGACTGCTGGTCCGGCACCCCGGCGACAAGACCCTCATGGAGACCCGTTATCTAATGTGGCACAAAGGGGAGACTTTCCAGTTTCCCCTGCGCGTCGAGTTATACCGCGACGGCCGCCTGATACGGACTATCTGCGGCCGCACCGTCACTGAGAAAAGTTCGTTTGAAAAAGATTTTTTTGATATCACCGCGCTGAGGCGCCGGTATCCGCAGGTGGAAACGCCCGCGAACGGCAAACCTCCGGACGGCACAACCGATGAGATTCAGCAGGCTATTGAGGATTTCAAAAAACTTTACGAATAACACGCGCAGGCGGAAACGACGATGTCAAAATCAAAATTCATCTTTGTCACGGGTGGCGTGGTTTCATCGCTGGGAAAAGGGCTTGCCTCGGCCTCCATCGGGGCCCTGCTGGAAAGCCGGGGGCTTACCGTCACCATCCAGAAACTGGACCCCTACATCAACGTGGACCCCGGCACCATGAACCCGTTTCAGCACGGCGAGGTTTTTGTCACCGACGACGGCACCGAAACCGACCTGGACCTGGGCCACTATGAGCGGTTCACCCATGCGGTCATGGGCCGCAACAACAACTTCACCACCGGCAAAATTTACCACTCGGTCATCTCCAAGGAGCGCCGGGGCGACTACCTGGGCGGCACCGTTCAGGTGATCCCCCACATCACCGATGAAATCAAACGCAGCATCCGCCTGGTGGAAAACGACGCCGACATCGTCATCACCGAGATCGGCGGCACCATCGGCGACATCGAGAGCCTTCCCTTTCTGGAGGCCATTCGACAGATGCGGGCCGACATGGGAAAGGAAAACGTCCTTTACATTCACCTGACCCTGGTGCCCTACATTCCCACGGCCAGGGAAGTGAAAACCAAGCCCACCCAGCACAGCGTCAAGGAACTGCGCAGCATCGGCATTCAACCCGACATCCTGCTGTGCCGGACCACGGGCCTTCTGTCCGACGCGCTCAAGGCCAAGATCGCCCTGTTCTGCGACGTGAGCAAGGACGCGGTGATCACGGCCAAGGACGTGGACAACATTTACGAGGTCCCCCTGAATTTTCACAACGAGGGGCTGGACGACAAGATCGTCGAGCTGCTTCACATCTGGACCCGGGCCCCCCGGCTGGACTTCTGGGAAAACCTGTCGGCCGCCATTAAAGCGCCGAAGCACGAGGTCACCATCGCCATCGTGGGCAAATACACCAACCTGACCGAGTCCTACAAGAGCCTCAACGAGGCCCTCTACCACGGCGGGTTTGCCAACGAAAGCAGAGTGAGCCTTCAGTTTGTGGACTCGGAGACCATTACAAAAGAAAACGCCGCCCAGGTCCTGGGCGCCATGGACGGCATTCTGGTGCCCGGCGGCTTCGGCGCCCGGGGCATCGAAGGCAAGATCGCGGCCTGCGAATACGCCCGCGCTCAAAAGGTTCCCTATTTCGGCATCTGCCTGGGCATGCAGATCGCGGTGGTGGAGTTCGCCCGCCACGTGGCCGGCCTGGCCGGCGCCCACAGCACCGAGTTCGACAAAAGCACGCCGGCCCCGGTGATCTACCTGATGCGGGAATGGTTTGACGAACGGCTCAACATTGTGCAAAAAAGGGACGCGGATTCGGACATGGGAGGCACCATGCGCCTGGGCGCTTACTCCTGCGCCATTGCCCCCGGCTCGCTGGCCCACGAGGCCTACGGCGCGGAACAGATATCCGAACGCCACCGCCACCGGTACGAATTCAACAACGACTACAAGGCCGGACTTCAGGAGCACGGTCTTATCATCAGCGGCACATCACCCAACGGCGAGCTGGTCGAAATCGTGGAAGTGGCCGGCCATCCCTGGTTTCTGGCCTGCCAGTTCCATCCGGAGTTCAAGTCCAGGCCGGAGAACCCCCACCCCCTGTTCCGGGAGTTCATCCGGGCCTCCCTGGCCCGCAAAACCGGCAAAACGTCCTGACCCCGGCGACAGAAAGCCATGACAAAACTTCACGACCGCGAAAAAATCCAGTTTAAAAAGCTCTTCAGCAACGAAGGCGTGGAAAATTTCGACGACACCATGGCGGTGCTGGAGGTGTTTCTCGGAACCGAAGGCCATCTCACGGCCAGCGAGCTGATCGACAGGCTCAAGGCGGAGGGTTATGATCTTGACCCTTCGTTTGTGCGGGAGTCCCTGCGGCTGCTCTCCCATTTCGGGTTTGCCAGACAACTGCGGCTCGATGACGGCAAAATCCGGTATGAACACTGCCATCTGGGTGACCACCACGATCACATGATCTGCAGAAAGTGCGGCCGGATCATTGAATTTGTGGACGATCAGATTGAAGCCATTCAGGCAGAGGTGGCCGCGGCCCACGGGTTTCACATGCTGGGCCACCGTATGGACATCTACGGTATCTGCTCGGCCTGCCTGAAAAACCGGGCCCGCCTGATCCCCCTGTCCAGGGCCAAGCAAGGCGAACACCTGGTGATTGAATCATTTACCGGCGGCACCAACTCCCGCATGCGGCTGCTCTCCATGGGCCTGAAAACGGGAGACCCGGTGGAAGTGATCACCTGCGACCCCAGGGGACAGGTGGTGATCGCCTCGGGCAACAAGCGTTACGCCATCGGCCGGGGGCTGGCCGGCAAGGTGCTGGCCCGAAGCGCCGATGAACAGACGTCCCCTTAAGCCTTTTCCCTGGTGCCGGTGTCCGGCCCCGTATAAAAGTCCCTGAAGGCCTTGTTCTTTTAGGTCGTTTCTGGTAGTCTGGCCCGTCAATAATTTTTTAGCTTACCTGTTTTCAAAAGGGGCCGGGCGTGCTGTTGAGCCAGTTAAAAGAAGGAGATTTTGCAAAAGTGGTCCGGGTGGGCGGCAAGGGGCCTTTTCGCCGCCGCATCATGGAGATGGGCATCGTCCAGGGCGCCGATATCCATGTGGAAAAATACGCTCCCCTCAAGGACCCCCTTGAAATTCTGGTCAAGGGGTATCATGTGTCACTCCGGGTGGAAGAGGCCGCGCTGGTCACCGTGGAAAAGCTGACGGACAACGGATCACCCTGATGGATAAAAAACGGTTTGTCATAGCCCTGGCCGGCAATCCCAACTCCGGCAAAACCACCATCTTCAACAGCCTCACCGGCGCCCGCCAGAAAGTGGGCAACTGGGCCGGTGTCACGGTGGAGAAAAAAGAGGGGCTGGTGCAGCGTCGCGGGTATGAGATCCAGCTGGTCGACCTGCCCGGCACCTACAGCCTGACCCCGTTTTCCATTGAAGAAATCATCGCCCGGGACTTCATCATCGACGAGTCCCCGGACGTGGTCATCAGCATCATCGACGCCTCCAACCTGGAGCGGAGCCTGTATCTCGCCACCCAGGTGCGGGAGCTGGACTGCAGGGTCATTTTTGCCTTAAACATGGCCGACCTGGCCCGGTCCCAGGGCATGACCATCGACGCGGACAAGCTCTCCCGGCTGCTGGATGTCACCGTGGCTTTTACGGTGGGCAACAAAAACGAAGGCGTGGAAACCCTGCTGGACCTGGCCATCGATCTGGCCGAATCGGGCAAGGTCACCGTGCCTGAACGGCGGGTGAAATACAACCGCGACGTGGAAACCGCCATTGCCCGGATCCGGGAAAAAATCGAACAGCAGGGCCCGCCCATTTACAACAGCCGATGGCTGGCCATCAAGCTGCTGGAAAACGACAAGATCGTCCGCCGGCGCGTGACCGACGCCTGCGGGGAAAAAAGCACGGCGATTCTGGAGACGGTGGACGCCTGCCGGGCACACCTGGTGGACATCTTTGATGACGACCCGGAAATCGTGATGACCGACGAGCGGTACGGGTTCATCGCCGGCCTGGTCAAGGAGGTGGTGACCGTCACCCAGAAGGCCCGTGTGGACATTTCCCGGAATATCGACCTGGTGCTGACCAACCGGTACCTGGGATTCCCGATTTTCATCTTCTTCATCTGGCTCATGTTCCAGATGACTTTTACCCTGGGCGCCTATCCCATGGGGTGGATCGAAGGCGGTTTTTCGCTTCTGACAGCCGGCGTGGACAGGCTGATGGCCGACGGCCTGCTCAAGGACATGATCATCGACGGGGCGTTGGCCGGCGTGGGCAGCGTGGCCGTTTTTCTGCCCAACATCCTGATCCTGTTTTTCTGCATCGCCCTGTTTGAGGACACCGGCTACATGGCCCGTGCCGCCTTTCTCATGGACCGGATCATGCACCTGATCGGCCTTCACGGCAAGTCCTTCATCCCCATGCTCATGGGGTTTGGGTGCAGCGTCCCGGCCATCATGGCCACCCGCACCCTGGAAAGCCGAAAGGACCGGATTCTGACCATTCTGATCACGCCCTTCATGTCCTGTTCGGCCCGGCTGCCGGTTTACATCGTGCTGGCCGGCACCTTTTTCCCGGCCCACGCGGGAACCGTTATTTTTCTGATCTACCTGCTGGGCATTGCGGCGGCCATCGGAACGGGCCGGCTTTTTCGCACCACCCTGCTCAAAGGGGCCGACGCCCCCTTCGTCATGGAGCTGCCGCCCTACCGCATGCCCATGGCCAGAGGCCTGATGATTCACATGTGGGACCGGGCAAAAATGTTTATCAAGAAAATGGGCACTTACATTTTTCTCGGGTCCATCATCGTGTGGGCGCTGTCGGCGTTTCCCGGAAACGTCACCTATTCTGTGGACTACGACCATCAGATTCGAGCGGTGGAGGCGTCGTTTGCCGAGCGGGCCGCCGCCGTGGATGACGGGCAGGCGGCCGCGGCCCTGCTGGCGGAAAAAGATCAGGCCGTTGCCGATATTCTGGCGGCAAAACACCGGGAGCGCAGCGAAAAGGTCTACATGGGCCGGATCGGGCGCTTTATCGCGCCCGTGTTCGAACCCGTGGGCATCGACTGGCGGGGAAGCGTGGCCCTGCTCACCGGGTTTGTGGCCAAAGAGATCGTCGTCAGTTCCATGGGCGTGCTTTACGCCGTGGCCGACCAGGACATTCAGGCCCTGGGCAAAGCCCTGCGCGCATCGGGCATGACCCCCCTGTCGGCCCTGTCCATGATGGTTTTCGTGCTGCTCTACATCCCCTGCATCGCCACGGTCACCACCATTGTGCGGGAGGCCTCCTGGAAATGGTCGGTATTCAATGTGGTTTATACCACCGGGGTGGCGTGGTGCGCCGCCTTTGTCATATTCAATGCCGGCAGAATGGCAGGGATCGGTTGATTTTAGCGGCAACTGACGGTAAACTGTATGAACATTTTAAGACTGATCACACCCGGCGACAAGAGTCCCCGGCCCCGAGCCTCGCGGTCTGCCGGAGCCATTTATTGCCCCCAGGGGTATGAGTAAAGCAGAGAGACGCCTGCAGGATGGGAAAAATTTTTGCCGTCGGCGACATTCATGGTTGTTATAAAAAGCTGCGCGTGTTGATGGATCGCATTCCCATCAACTACCAGGAGGATACCCTCGTGTTTCTGGGCGATTATATAGACCGGGGAGACGAGTCTTACGGCGTGGTGGAATATCTGGCCGGCCTGCGTAAGGCACATCCGGGGATCGTTTTTTTAAAAGGCAATCACGAAGAGCTTTTTTTCAACTACCTCTCCGGTGAAGACGAGGTCAGTTTTCTGTTCAACGGCGGTGAACAGACGCTTAAGGGCTACATGAGTCCTGATGGTGACATCTCGGTGCCCAAGGAGCACCTGGATTTTTTTAATTCTCTTCAGCTTTACTATGAAACCGATGACTATATTTTCGTGCATGCCGGGCTCAAGGACGGGGTCCCGCTGGAACAGCAGATGCCCGAGGACCTTTTGTGGATTCGGAAACCGTTTATCGAATCGACCTATGATTTTGGGAAAATCGTGGTCTTTGGCCACACCCCCTATCCCGAAGTCGTGATCAAAGACAACAAAATCGGCGTGGATACCGGCGCGGTGTATGGATACAAACTCACCTGTGTCGAACTGCCGGCAAGAAAATTTTATGAAGCATAAGCGATTATCACTGGAGATGTTTGCGATGAGACGACAAGCGCTTTTTGCCGCCGGCATGGCGGTTCTGCTGGTTCTAGTGGCCTCTCTGGCTGCCTCTGCCGAGGAACGTCTTTCCATATCGGTCCCCACCGCCAATGTTCGCACCGGGCCCGGAACCGATTATGAAAAGTCCTGGATGGTGGAAAAATATTATCCCATCATCGTGCTGGAGCGCAAAGACCGGTGGATAAAATTCAAGGACTACGAAGGTGATGAAGGGTGGATTCGCGACGACCTTGTATCGTCCACTTCCACCGTGATCGTGAAAAAGCCCAGGGTCAATGTCCGTTCCGGTCCCGGCACCCACCACAAGGTAGCCTTTGGGGTGGAAAAGGGCGTGCCCCTGAAAGTGAAAAGCGCTCAGGGCGACTGGATTCAGGTGAGCCACGCCGACGGCGACACCGGGTGGATTTTAAAAACCCTGGTATGGTAACTGCCGGGACTTTGTCCGCACGTCTTCCCCCAAACAGCCAGCAGCCGGTTACCGGCCCCGCTTTTCCGCCACCACGTAAATGGCGGCCCTTCCCGCCACCGGGCATACCGCCTCGCAGATGCCGCAGCCGATACACAAAGCCTCAACCACATAAGGCCGCTTGAGCGTCACGGCGTTTCCGCCGGTGTCAACGGCCTGAACCGTTTCAAACCGGATGGCCTTGTCATGGGTGGGGCAATGCTCTTCGCACACGATACAGGGCACGGCCCGGGCAAAGGGCAGGCACCGGTTTTTATCGATCACGGCCCGGCCCATCACAAAGGCGTGTTTCTGCTCAAGCGTGAGCCGCGATATGGCGCCGGTGGGGCACACCTGGCCGCACAGGGTGCAGTTGAATTCACAGTATCCCAGGCGGGGCACCAGTTTCGGCGTAAACATGCTCTCAATGCCCTGCTCCATGAAAACCGGTTGAAGGGCGTTCTGGATGCACACCTTCATGCACTCCCCGCAACGGACGCAGGTTTTCAAAAAATCTTCTTCAGCCAGGGCCCCGGGGGGACGGATCACCCGTTGCAGCGGGGCGGACGCGGCGGCATCAATTCTGGATAAAAAGGGAAGGGCCAGGCCGGCCAGGCCGGCGGTCACCAGGTGACGGCGGCTCAGGTCCGGACCGGTTTTATTGACGGGCCGGGAAAACCTGAAGGTCGTTATGGTTTTCGGGCAAAAATCCAGGCAGTCCATGCAGAGGCTGCACTCCTCGGTCATCATTTCCCGGTTTTCGGTAAAGGCATCCATTCGGCACTGCTGACGGCAGGTATCACATCCCTTGCAGGAAGAAAGCGGAATCCTGCGAAAGAAAGAAAACCGGGAGACCAGGGCCAGCATGGCGCCCAGGGGGCAAAGGGTGCGGCACCAGAACCGCCGGCCCATCAGATCCATGGCGAAGATGGCGGCCAGCATGAAAAAAGTGGCAAAGGGCAAAAAAAACCGGGACTGCCGGTAGGGCAGGACAACGTCCTTGAAAACACCGTAAACCGCTTCGCTGGCCGGAACGGCCCAGGACGGGCCGTGAAAATAGACCGTGTCAAAACCGGCCGCGACCATGGCGTTGAGCAAAGGGTCCACGGCAATGGTCAGGCCCCGCACCAGCAGGGCAAAGGGATCCACAAATCCCACCCACTGCACCCCGAATGCCGCTGAAACCATCACCGTCACCAGGATCATGTACTTGGCGGCCCGCCAGCGCAGGGGCGTCTGCCGGACCGGTTGAATGATTTTGCCCCCGGCATCAATCAGGGTGCCCAGGGGACAGATCCAGCCGCAGAAGATCCGGCCGAACACCACGGTCAGGCCGATCACCGCCAGGGACGGCAGCAGCAGGGCGATAAAGGTGCGGCCGGCCAGCATCACCGAGGCTGCCACCAGGGGGT
>JBMORB010000331.1:0-10424 GCA_049320925.1 Thermodesulfobacteriota bacterium
CGTGGTGGGGGGTTTCAAGGGTACGGATCACCTGGTTGTCCGCGGCCCTGGCCGAGGCGATGTTTTCGCCAACGGTTTTTCCGGTGACGGTCAGGCAGCCTGTGTCAATGAGACCGGCTTTTCTGGAAAGCTCTTTTATGACTGCCTGAATGCCGCCCGCCATGTTCAGGTCCTCGATATGGTTGGGCCCCGCCGGGCTCAGGGAGCACAGGTGGGGGGCAATCCCGCTGATTTCGTTGATCATGTCCAGGTTGATGGACACACCGGCCTCATGGGCAATGGCGGGAAGGTGCAGCACGGTGTTGGTGGAGCACCCCAGGGCCATGTCGACCGCCAGGGCGTTTCTGAAGGCTTTTGCCGTCATGATCCTGTCCGGGGTGATGCCTTTTTTAAGAAGGTCGAGAATCCGCATGCCGGCCAGCTTGGCCATGCGCACCCGTTCCGACATGACCGCCGGTACCGTGCCGTTGCCCGGCAGGCCCATGCCGATGGCCTCGGTAAGGCAGTTCATGGAGTTGGCCGTGAACATGCCGGAGCATGATCCGCAGGTGGGGCAGGCTGCGTCCTCAATAACCCCAAGCTCCTCGGGGGACATTTTGCCGGCCCTGACCGCGCCCACCGCCTCGAACACGGTGATCAGGTCCACCTTTTTGCCGGGCTTGCCGGGATACCGGCCGGCCAGCATGGGCCCCCCGCTGATGAAGATGGCGGGCAGGTTGAGGCGGGCCGCTGCCATGAGCATGCCCGGAACGATTTTATCGCAGTTGGGAATCATCACCAGGGCGTCAAAGGCGTGGGCCGTGGCCATGATCTCGACGGAATCAGCGATCAGTTCCCGGCTGCCCAGGGAATATTTCATACCGATATGGTTCATGGCGATGCCGTCGCACACGCCGATGGTGGAAAACTCCACCGGCGTGCCGCCGGCCATGTAAACGCCGTCCTTGACGGCCCGGGCGATCTTGTTTAGGTCCGCGTGGCCGGGAACGATTTCATTGGCCGAGTTGACGATGCCGATGATGGGCCGGTTGATCTCCTCGTCCGTATAACCGATGGACTTGAGCAGGGAGCGGTGGGGCGCTCTTGCCAGTCCTTCTTTCATGGAATTGCTTTTCATGGGCCTTCTCCTTTTTCGGGTAAAAAAAAACCGTTATCAGTGGGCTGATAACGGTTTTTTTTGAGGTTTATCGTGTTGCTAAGCCATTATCAGCCTATTCGCCCGCCCGGAGCAGAATAGCGCCTACCAGGAGGCTAATGAGTCCAATGTTTACACCAGAGACTGCACTGATAATGGTTAGCTGTTTCATCAGTTTAGGCCTTCTTTCACTTAAATGAACCTATTATCACCAACAAATTTTGCATGTCAAGGCTATTTTTGAGGATTTTTTCAGGACCAGCACATAAAAATCCGGCAGGCGTGGTTACCTCAAACAGGCGGCCTTTTCAGTAAAGAATATACTGCACCAGCCGTCCGTCCAGGCCGCCGGCCCGCAAAGGCCGCTTCCATGCGGTTTTGAGCCCGACTTTTTTGATGTAGGCCCGGTCCCCGAAATATATCCAGGCCACGGAGCCCCGGCATTTCTGCTTGAGAAAGTCGCCCAGCTGCCTGTAAAAAAGGTCCAGATCCCGGTCTGCGCCCATTCGGATGCCGTAGGGCGGATTGGCGATGATGACCCTGTTTTCAAGGTTTGGAATATCACGGAAGTCCTGTCGGGTCACGGAAACCCGGCTCCCGGAATGGAGACCCATCAGGTTGGTTTTCGCGGCGGACACGGCCGCCTCGTCGATGTCGCTTCCCGCGATCAGTCCTTCGGGAAGCTCTGAAATGCCGCTGTCGGCCTCCCGCCGGACCTGTTTCCAGAGCGATGGATCAAAATCGGGCAGCACCTGGAACCCGAAGGCGGTTCTTAAAATGCCGGCCGGGATGTTACAGGCAACCATCAGGGCTTCACACAGCAGTGTGCCGGACCCGCACATGGGATCATAAAGCGGCACCCGCCTGTCCCATCCCGAAAAATGGATGATGGCGGCGGCCACGGTCTCCTGCATGGGGGCCGACACGCTTGCCTCCCGGTAGCCCCGTTTGTGCAGGGACTCGCCGGAGGTGTCGATGCAGATCATGGCCCGGTTTTCCAGGATCGTGACATCCACGCGGATGTCCGGGTTCCGGGTGTCCACGTCGGGCCGCTGGCGGCCGGTGTTTTCGGCGAAATAATCGGCAATGGCGTCCTTGAGCCGCAGGGCCGCGTACCTGGCATGGGAGACCTCGCTGTCGGCGGTGTCGGAAGTGACGGCAAAGGTCCGGCCCTTGATGAAGAAATCGGTCCACCGGATGGCCTTGCCCGCGCGATAGAGTTCGTCGGCGCTGTCGCAGGGAAAAACTGCCAGGGGGGCAAGGCACCGGGACAGCAGGCGGGATGCATAGTTGATTTTGTAAAGGGTGCCTTTGTCCGCCGAGAACCGGATGCCCCGGGACATGGGTTCGATATCCAATGCCCCCAGGGCCGCCAGTTCCTGTATGCCTGCCTCTTTAAAGGAGTCCTCAATGCGGGCCACATACCAGCCTTCCTGCTGATAGACATAAGGCGCCGGAGGGTTGCCGGTCTGTTTTCTGAGTTTTGTTTTCATTTCCGTTGAATAAATGCCTGCTCTAATAAATATGTTATCATCTTCCAATTGGCCAGGCGGGCATTATTGATATCCGGTCAATGTGCATCCGTCATGGGCACACGCTCAGCTTCCACATACTTTCAAGGCCAGTTCCTGTTGCCCTCAGTCGCTTTTACGCGAGGAGTACGTTGTCCCACAACTTGAATTTCAAATCCACCTTTTTTTAAGGTGACACCGGTCTGTCCTCAGGTGGTTTCCCGGGGGAAGGGGATTGCCGGATTTCACGATCCACCGGTGAAAAAGTGTTGCCATCTGTGTCAAATAGTGCAATTATTCCAAAATCGAAGCACCTTAGCTCTTTTTTCTTTAAAATCTAGATAGTTAATAAATGGAGCGACCATGTCGGGCAAAGGGAAAATACGGGCGGCGGTGGTGGGCGGCACAGGGTATGCCGGTGCCGAACTGGTAAGGCTTCTGGCCGGACATCCGGATGTCACGGTTACGGTCGTTACATCCCGCCAGTATGCCGGGGTTCCTTTTAACGATGTGTATCCGGCCGTGGGGAGCGCTATTCCCCTTGTGTGCGAATCCTTTACCCCGGGGCCGGTCTGCGAGCGGGCGGACGTGGTGTTTACGGCGCTTCCCCACAAGCTGCCCATGAGTATCGTTCCGGAACTGATCAGCCGGGGAAAGCGGGTCATCGATCTTTCCGCCGATTTCCGGTTTTCCGATGTGGCGGCCTATGAGCGCCACTACCAGGCCCACACGGCAAAGGAGTTCTGTGAAAAAAGCGTTTACGGACTCTGCGAGGTATACGGGGAAAAGATAAAAAAAGCCGACCTGGTGGGCAATCCGGGATGCTACCCCACAAGTGTTCTGCTTCCACTGGTGCCCCTGATCAAGGCCGGGCTCATCGACACGACCGGGATCATCGCGGATTCCAAGTCCGGCGTGAGCGGCGCGGGCCGGTCCCCGTCACTGGGCGTCCATATCTGCGAGGTTAGTGAATCCTTCAAGGCATACAAGGTGGCGGCCCACCGCCATGCCCCTGAAATGGAGGAGATCCTGGGCGAAGCGGCCGGCAAGGTCGTGGCCCTGACCTTTGTGCCCCACCTGGTGCCCATGATCCGGGGCATGCTCTCCACTATTTACGCCACACCGGTAAAGAACGTGACGGAAAAAGAGATACGGCAGTGCCTGGCCGACTACTATAAGGGGAAACCTTTTATCCGGCTGTTCGAGCCCGGCACTTTTCCTGAAACCCGTTTCGTGCGGGGCAGCAATTTCTGCGACATCGGGTTGCGGGTTGACGAGCATGCCCGCCGCCTTGTTCTGGTGTCCGCCATCGATAACCTGGTAAAGGGGGCGGCCGGCCAGGCGGTCCAGAACATGAACCTCATGTTTGGGGTTGACGAGAAGCGGGGGCTTGATATGATACCGTTTCCGGTTTGAGGCCGGACGCTGACGGATCGCGGAAAGCGGCCCCGGCCATGAACATTTCGGCATTGACGTTTGGAACGTTTGAAATAATCAACTGATGAAAGGAGTGCAGTCATGTCCGCAAAACTGATTAAGGGAACCGAGATTCGGGAAGAGATCCTCAAGGAGATTGAGGCCGAGGTCAAGCAAATCAAGGAGAAGCACGGCAAGGTGCCGGGCCTGGTGACGATTCTGGTGGGGGAAAACCCCGCCTCCATTTCCTACGTGACGCTCAAGATCCAGACGGCCCACCGGGTGGGCTTCAAGGAAGTCCAGGACTCCCAGCCCGTGGATATTTCCGAAAAGGACCTGCTTGCCCTGATCGACAAGTACAACAAGGACGATTCCATCAACGGCATTCTGGTGCAGCTGCCCCTGCCCAAGCACATCAATGAGAAGAAGGTGCTCAACGCCATCGATCCGGACAAGGACGTGGACGGGTTCCATCCCGTGAACGTGGGCCGGCTGATGATCGGCGGCAGCGAAGTCAAGTACCCGCCCTGCACGCCGGCCGGCATTCAGGAAATGATCGTTCGGGCCGGTGTTGAGACCAAGGGCGCCGAGGTTGTTGTGGTGGGCCGCTCCAATATCGTGGGCAAGCCTATCGCCAACATGATGCTGCAGAAGGGTCCGGGCGCCAACTCCACCGTGACCATCGTTCACACGGGCACCAAGAACATGGAGGCCCACTGCAAGCGGGCCGATATTCTGATCGTGGCGGCCGGCGTTCCCGGCCTCGTCAAGCCGGAGTGGATCAAGCCCGGCGCCTGCGTTATTGATGTCGGCGTCAACCGGGTGGGGGAAAAACCCAGCCCCAAGGATCCCGGCAAGATGGTGCCGGTGCTCAAGGGCGACGTGGATTTCGACGCGGCCAAGGAAATCGCCGGATACATCACCCCGGTGCCGGGCGGCGTGGGCCCCATGACCATCACCATGCTCATGCTCAACACCCTCAAATCCCTCAAGTTCAAACTGGGCCTGATGTAGTGTTCAAACCGGCGCGAAGGCGCGAAATTATCCTTCGCGCCGGTTATTTTTCGGTTGACAAAAAAACGATAAGAGGGTAGAAACCGGTTTTACTGAGCGGGAATAACTCAGTGGTAGAGTGCGACCTTGCCAAGGTCGAAGTCGCGGGTTCAAATCCCGTTTCCCGCTCCATTTTTTTTTGGGCGGCATAGCCAAGTGGTAAGGCAGAGGTCTGCAAAACCTCCATTCTCCGGTTCAAATCCGGATGCCGCCTCCATCACCCTCTTTTACCCCGCGTTTGTTTTTCAATAATTCAGGTGAGGCTTCCGCGTTTCCCATGATGGACGACACGTATGTGTTTGCGGCCCTGCGCGCCTGCGTGGAGGCCGGTGACGCGATTTTGAAGGTGTACGGCTCGGACGACTTCGCCGTGACCCGCAAGGCCGACGACTCCCCGCTGACTCTGGCGGACAGGGAAGCGCACCGGACCATTGTCGCCCGGTTGAAACAGACACAAATTCCCCTTTTGAGCGAAGAGGGCCGGCACACGCCTTTTGCCGAGCGCTCCCGGTGGGAACGCATGTGGCTGGTGGACCCGCTGGACGGCACCAAAGAGTTTATCAAGCGCAACGGCGAGTTCACGGTCAACATCGCGCTGGTGGAGCGGGGAAGGGCGGTGTTCGGCGCGATCTTTGTGCCGGTCCGGCAGGCGCTCTATTTCGGCGGCAGGGATCTTGGCTCTTTCCGCCTGGATGACGGACCCTCCATCTCGGCTTTGGGCGCCGGAACCCTGAACCATCTGAACGAACTTATTCCCCGCGCCCGGCGGCTTCCGTTGCAGGCGGGGCCGGCCTCAGTCCTGACCGTGGTGGGCAGCCGGTCCCATCTGACACCGGAGGTGGAAGCCTTTGTGGAGAATCTCAAGAAGACGCACGGCGATGTGAGCTTCGTGGCGGCGGGCAGTTCACTGAAGCTCTGCCTGGTGGCCGAGGGCCGGGCCATGCTTTATCCCCGGCTGGGCCCCACCATGGAGTGGGACATTGCCGCAGGCCATGCCATTGCCGAAAACGCCGGCGCCCGTGTTTATTGCCATGAGACGGGCGCTCCGATGACATACAACAAGGAAGATCTTCTAAACCCCTGGTTTATCGTGGAGGGCGCCGGGTACCGTTCCGGCGTCGGACGCCAATGATGATTCCCGTGGTTCTTGCCGGAGGTTCGGGCACGCGGCTGTGGCCGCTTTCCCGTGAGTTTTACTCCAAACAGCTCATGGCCCTGGTGGGAGACCGCACCATGCTCCAGCACACCCTGGACAGGCTGGAAGGCTTTCCCGGCATCGGGCCGCCCGTTGTAATCTGTAATGAAAAGCACCGGTTCATGGTGGCCGAGCAACTGCGCCTGTCCGGAATGCCAAGGGGAACTATTGTCCTTGAACCTTTCGGCAGAAACACGGCGCCGGCCATTGCCGTGGCGGCCTTCATGGCAACGGCGGAAAACACCGGGGCCATCCTTCTGGTGCTGCCGGCGGATCATTACATCGGCGATGTGGGGCTGTTCCACAAGGCTCTGGCCACCGGCATGGATCACGCCGCAAAGGGGGGGCTGGTCGCCTTTGGAATCCGGCCCACCGCGCCGGAAACCGGCTACGGCTATATCAAAAAAGGAGAACCGGTTCCGCTCGGAGGAAAAGAGATGGCGGCCCCTGATGAGGCGGCGGCGATCGAGGCATTTGTGGAAAAGCCGGACCTTCAGACGGCAATGGGGTATCTGCAATCCGGCCGCTATCTATGGAACAGCGGCATGTTCATGTTCCGGGCGGACCGGGTGCTGGCCGAACTTGAGAAGTTCTCCCCGGCTATTGTTTCCGCCTGCCGGGCCGCGGTGGCAAAGGGCCGCCATGACCTTGATTTTTTCAGGCTCGACGAGGCCGCCTTCGATCAAAGTCCGTCGGACTCCATCGATTACGCCGTCATGGAAAAAACAGGCCGCGGTGTCGTGATCCCCATGAATGCCGGGTGGAGCGACCTGGGGTCATGGGAGGCCCTGTGGAGCGTGGGAAAAAAAGACGACCGGGCCAATGTTTTTTGCGGTGACGTTGTGGCCCACGATGTAACCGACTCCTACCTGCGTTCCACCTCCCGGCTCATCGCCGCCGTGGGGCTTTCCGGCCACGTGGTGATTGAAACGCCGGACGCGGTGCTGATCTCTCCCCGGGACCGGACCCAGGACGTGAAGTTCATCGTCAACGGTCTGAAGGCCGGAGGCCGGGCCGAAGCCCTGTTTCACAAGACCGATTACCGGCCCTGGGGGACCTGCGAAACCCTGGTCCTGGACGACCGGTTTCACGTGAACCGGCTGACCGTCAAGCCCGGGCAGAAGCTTTCTCTCCAGCGGCACGCCCGCCGGGCCGAGCACTGGGTGATCCTTTCCGGGACGGCTCTGGTGACCCGCGGAGGTGAAACTCTAACCCTGACGGCGGATCAGTCGATTTATATTCCCGAAGGCGTGCTCCACCGGCTTGAAAACGCCGGGGACGGCCCGCTGGAGGTCATTGAGGTGCAGACCGGGAACGCCATCCAGGACGCCGACATTGAGCGGCTGGAAGATGTGTACGGCAGAAAATAGAGCCGCCGTTGGCCGGAGGACAATGGACCACCTGTATTACATGGAACTGGCGCTGGTCGAAGCCCGTAAGGCAAGGGACAAACAGGAGGTTCCGGTGGGGGCGGTGCTGGTGTCCTCCGGCGGCGATATGCTTGCCGCGGACCATAACCGGCCCATTTCCGCCTGCGATCCATCGGCCCATGCCGAGATGCTTGTCATCCGCCGGGCCGCGCTTCAGGCGGCAAATTACAGATTGCCAAACACCTGCCTCTATGTTACGGTTGAGCCCTGTGTGATGTGCATGGGCGCGATCATTCACGCGCGGATCGGGACGGTGGTGTTCGGCGTTCACGATCCCCGGTGGGGCGCGGCCGGATCGCTGTATGATTTTACGGCCAACCCATCCCTCAATCACCGGCCGGTTATTATTTCAGGCATACGGGAAGACGAGTGCCGATCCATGCTTCAGACCTTTTTTGCGCAAAGGCGGAGCAAACCCTCGGCGCGGGAAATTGATAAGGAGTGAGCGTGGCCAATATCGTGGTGGTGGGTTCCCAGTGGGGAGATGAAGGGAAGGGCAAGATCGTTGATCTGCTGGCGGCATTCGCTGACGTGGTGGTGCGTTTCCAGGGCGGCAACAACGCGGGCCATACTCTGGTGGTCAACGGAGAATCATTTATCAGCCACCTGGTGCCGTCGGGAATCCTGCAGGGCAAGCTGTGCCTGATCGGCAACGGCGTGGTCGTCGACCCGGCGGTGCTGACCGAGGAGATGGACGGCCTGAGAAGCCGGGGTGTTGCCGTGAATCCCGGCAATTTTAAAATCAGCCGGAATGCCCACATTATCATGCCCTATCACAAGACCATCGACCTGGTGCGGGAGGAGGCCAAGGGAAACGACAAGATCGGCACCACCGGCCGGGGTATCGGCCCCTGCTATGAAGACAAGGTGGGCCGTAACGGGCTCCGGTTTGTGGACATGCTCGACCTTTCGGATTTCAAGGACAAGGTGGCCCGGCGGGTGCGGGAAAAGAACATTTACCTGGAAAAAATGTACGGGGCCATGCCCCTGAACGTGGACGCGGCCGTGACCGAGTACATCAACTATGCACAGACGCTGGCGCCCTATATCGGTAATGTATCCCGCATCATCACCGAGGCGTCGGAAAACGGCCGGCAGGTGCTGTTTGAAGGGGCACAGGGAACCTATCTCGATATTGATCACGGCACCTATCCCTACGTCACCTCTTCCAACACCGTGGCCGGCAACGCCTGCTGCGGCTCCGGTATCGGCCCCCGGGCCATCACCGGGGTGCTGGGCATTGTCAAGGCCTACACCACCCGGGTAGGCGCCGGGCCTTTCCCCACTGAACTGTTTGACGCGGTCGGGGACTTCATGCAGCGGACCGGCAGCGAATTCGGCGCCACCACGGGCAGAAAGCGGCGGTGCGGGTGGCTGGACGCCGTGATGCTGAAAACCGCGGCCCGTCTCAACGGGTTGACCGGCCTGGCCATCACGAAGCTGGATGTTCTGACCGGCCTCGAGAGCCTCCATATCTGCACCGGGTACCGGTTTCGGGGCGAACTTCTCTGCGACTTCCCGGAAGACGTCAAGGTCCTTTCCCAGTGCGAGCCGGTGTATGAAACCCTGGCCGGATGGAAACAGGACATCTCCGGGGCGCTTTCCCCGGACGAACTCCCCGCCAGTGCCGTGCGCTACCTGGAACGAATCGAGGAACTGGTCGGCGTTCCGGTAAATATCATTTCCGTGGGCGCGGGCCGGGACCAGACGGTCATTGTCAACAATCCGTTCGCCGGATGATGACGGGTTTCTTTGCGGTTTACCTCCACCGGCCGGAAAAGGCGGGATGGCAAGACATTTTCATTGACAATCCCCGCAAGGTTAATTAAAACTTCATGCACAAACCAACCAAGTCGGGACGTGGCTCAGTCTGGTAGAGCACAGCGTTCGGGACGCTGGGGCCGCTGGTTCAAATCCAGCCGTCCCGACCAACGGTTATTGGGAGGATCATCGCATGCAATGTCCCGAAGGTGCCTATCCCATCGAATACGAATTTCTCTTCGATGACGGCAAAAAAAAAACCTTTACCATCTGCCTGGATCCTGAAACCATCTCCATTGTGCATCCCCGCCCCATGGATCCTCCCCAGTGGACCCGGCTGACGAACGAACAATGTCCCATCTGCCCGCTGACACCCCAGGACCATGAGTTCTGCCCCATCGCGGTGAACATCGCCGAACTGGTGGACGCTTTTAAAAGCTCCTTTTCCTATGACAACTGCATCGTCTGCTGCAACACGCCGGAACGGTCCTGCCACAAGGAGACCTCGGTGCAGGAGGGCCTTTTTTCCCTTCTGGGCATTATCATGGCCACCAGCGACTGCCCGGTCATGAGTCTGTTCAAGCCCATGGCCCGGTTTCACCTGCCGTTTGCCACGATTCAGGAATCCATGGTGCGGACCTCCGCCTTCTACCTGCTGCGCCAGTATTTTCAATACAAGCGGGGCAGTGTGCCGGACCTTGAGATGAAGGAGCTGGATGCCCATTACGGGCGGGTTCAGAAGGTCAACAAGGGGATCCTGGCCCGGATCGGCAGCGTGGCGGACAAGGATGCCGACCGGAATGCCATCATTATACTTAATTCGCTGGCCCAGCTTTTCAACGTGGAGTTTGAGGACAATCTGACGTCGGTGGAGTATCTGTTTACCCTGGGGGCCGAAGAGTAACCCCGGTATCTTCATATCG
>JBMORB010000332.1:0-10380 GCA_049320925.1 Thermodesulfobacteriota bacterium
GGGATCCCGTTTTCGCGTCTGGATTCCCTACCAGAAGCCGGAAGCGGAGCATAACAAATAAGCACGGACTTTTGTAACTATACAAACCAAGGAGAAGACAATGACCAAACCGTTTATTCTGCTGGTGGATGACGAGACATCCTTTATCGAGACCATGAGCAAGCGGCTCCAGAAGCGGGAATTCAATGTCATGACCGCCGCCTCGGGCCGGGAGGCACTGGATGTCCTGAGGGTCAACAGAAGCCTGGACGTGGTGATTCTGGATGTCAAGATGCCGGGCATGGATGGCATCGAGACCCTGCAGGCCATCAAAAAGGAGTTCCCGCTGGTTGAAGTAATCATGCTTACCGGCCATGCCACCATTGAGTCGGCCATTGACGGCATGAAGACGGGGGCCTTTGATTACCTGATGAAACCCTGCGATATCGATCAACTGATCGCCAAGGTGCTGGACGCGGGCCGCAAAAAGCAGGAACACGCCCAGCGCATGGAGCAGGCCCAGCTGGAAAAAATTATGAGTACAAAAGGCATCGGATGACCGTGCCGTCAAAATCAGATCAGAGAGACCGTACCATGTCCCAGTTGCCGCCGATTCATGTTCTGCTGATAGATGACGAGGTGGGTTATGTCAATGTGCTGGCCAACCGCATGACCAAGCGTGGCCTGGTGGTGGAAAAGGCCACCAGCGGGGCCGAGGCCATTCAGACCGTGCGGCGCAGGGACTTTGACGTGGCCATTCTGGACTTAAAGATGGAAGACATGGACGGCATCGAGGTGCTGCGGGTCCTCAAACAGATGGATCCGCGCATGGCCGTGATCATGCTCACCGGCCATGGTTCCCAGACGGCCGCCAGGGAAGGAATCAGGCAGGGCGCTTTTGATTATCTGCTCAAGCCCTGCGATCTGGACGATCTGCTTGAAAAGATAAGAGAGGCTCACAGCGACCGGCAAAAACGGATCGGCGCCGCTTTGGAAAAATAGTTCCAAAGGCCGGCCGTCCCGGCGTTCGCGTCCCGGCGCTGATGATGGTTTTGCACGGCGGGAGGCTGAATATGAAAAACAGGGTGGTGTTGCTGTTTGTGGATGATGAACAGCAGTTTCTGGAGTCCATGAAAAAACAGCTGGAGGTCCGGGGTTTTTATGTTATTGCCGTGGATCGCGGCGCCAAGGCCGTTGACGCGGCCCGTGCCTACCCCATAGACATCGCCCTGGTGGACCTGAAAATGCCGGGACTGGACGGCCGGGCGACGCTCACGGCCCTTAAACAGGAACATCCCTGGATGGAGGTGGTGATCCTCACCGGCCACGGATCAACGGAGGCGGCGGAGGCGACGCTGAACAGCGGCGCGGCCGCCTACCTGCAGAAGCCCTGCCGGCTGGATCAGCTTCTGGAGGTGCTTCAGACGGCATACAGGAAAAAAGTCATGAACCGGAAGCGGATCAATCAAAGCCAGATGGACGAATTACTCAAAGGCGCCCGATCCACCGCTTACAAAGATGTTCTGCGGCGTCTCAAGGAGATTGATGCCTCATAGACAGGAAATATGGGCGCGGTTGCCGGTAGCGTTTTATTCCTCTGAATCGTGCTCGTGCTCGTACTCGTGATCTTGATCCATCATCGAGCGGTTGCCGATCAAGAGTAAGAGCAAGAGTAAGATTAAGAGAAAGAGAAGGGCAGGGGCTACCCTCCTGAGGTGATTTATGACAAACCGGAAAAGTACCAATGTCCACTGGCATCAGGGCCAGATCAGAAAGACCGACCGGGAGTGGTTAAACGGCCATCGCGGCGCGATCATCTGGTTCACCGGCCTGCCAGCCTCCGGAAAATCAACCGTGGCCGTGGCCCTGGAAGAGAAACTGTTTGAACGGGGATGCCGGACCTATATTCTGGACGGCGACAACATCCGGCACGGTCTCAACAAAGACCTGGGTTTCTCCCCGGAAGACCGCACTGAAAATATCCGTCGGATCGGCGAAGTTGCACACCTTTTCTGCGACTGCGGCATTCTCACGATGGTCGCGTTCATTTCCCCCTACCGGACGGACCGCCAGGCGGCCCGGGAGATAACGAAGAATGACGGGTCGTTCATAGAGGTGTTTGTCGATTGTCCCCTGGCCGCGTGTGAACAGCGGGACCCCAAGGGTATGTACCAGAAGGCCCGGTCCGGCGCCATTCGGGAGTTCACGGGTATCTCCGCGCCCTACGAACCACCGGAAAACCCGGAAATCCGGCTGGACACCGCGACAGGCAGTGTGGACGCCTGCGTGGAGATCGTGATCCGGTACCTGGCGGAACAGGGGTTTATCGAAGGGTGAAAACGGCCCCCTCACGTTGCTTTAAATCGTGCTCGTGATCGTACTCGTGCTCCTGATTCATCATCGGGCGGTTGCCGATCACGAGCAAGATTAAGATCACGAGCAAGATAAGGGCAGAAAATACCGCCCTTCATGATTCGGTATTCCCTGTTGGATATTGAATGTTCCGCTGTTCCTACTCCATTCCCGGATCGGTCTGGACCCGGGTCTCGATGCTCAGGTTGAGCTTTTCGATTTTGGACAGCAGGGTGGGGCGGGCCAGGCCCAGCAGTTTGGCGGCCTGGCTTCGGTTCCCGCCGGTCAGTTGAAGGGCTTCGCGGACGATGATCGCGGTCAGCCGGTCGGTCAGGTAATCGAAACGGGCGTTGTCTTCCCGGGATGTAAGCACCTTTCTCACCCATCCGGCCACCACCCGGTCTATGCCCGCATCACTTTCCACGACCGCCGATGCATCGGGACTCGCGATGATGTGGGACATGTCTTCAGGCCGCACCGGGTATCCCCTGCTGAAGATCAAGGATTTTTTCAGGGCGTTGGCCAGTTCCCGGACATTACCGGGCCATGCGTGGCGGCGGACCATATGCCGGGCCTCATCGGACAGGCCCGGGTTATCCATACGCATTTCTTTTGAAAACAGAGCCATGAAGTAGTCGACCAGCAGGTAGATGTCGTCGCCGCGGTCCCGCAGGGGCGGCAGCTCGATGGTGACGACCTTGAGCCGGTAATAGAGATCTTCCCGGAAGAGCTCTTTTTCAATGGCTCTTTCCAGGTTCCGGTTGGTGGCCGCCAGAATGCGCACATCCACCGCAATGGATGTGTTGCTGCCCAGCCGCTCGATACTGCGTTCCTGGAGCAGGCGCAGGATCTTGGCCTGAATGGACAGCGGCATGTCGCCGATCTCGTCCAGGAAAACGGTGCCGCCGTTGGCCTGTTCTATTTTCCCGATGCGCCGGCTGGCCGCGCCGGTGAAGGCCCCTTTTTCATAGCCGAACAGTTCGCTTTCCAACAATGTTTCCGGCAGGGCCACGCAGTTGATCACCAGAAAAGGCTTGCCGGCCCGTTTGCTGTGCTGGTAGACGGCCCTGGCCACCAGTTCCTTGCCGGTGCCCGACTCCCCGCGGATCAGCACCGTGGCGTCGGTGGGGGCCACCCGGCCGATGGCCTTGTATACTTCCTGCATGGCAGGGCTGCTGCCGATGATGGCGCCGGGTCTGGCCGTGTCGGGCTTGACGTTCATTTCCACCCGGGCCCGCATCATATGGCCGGCTTCCAGTGCCTGGGTAATGAGGTCCAGCACCGCGGCAATGTCAAAAGGTTTGAGAATGTAGTCAAAGGCCCCCAGCTTGGTGGCTTCGATGGCGGTTTCCGTGGTGCCGAAGGCGGTCATGACGATCACCGGCAGGGTGGCGTCGATCTCCCGGATACGGGCAAAGGCTTCCAGTCCGCTCATACCCGGCATCTGCACATCCAGCACCACCAGGTCGAAACTGCCGCCGCGCGCCGCTTCCAGGCCCGCCTCGCCGGAAGGGGCCGCGGTCACGTCATAGCCTTCCTCTTTCAGGAGCTTGGCAAAACTCTGCCGAAGCTGGTCGTCGTCATCCACGATCAGGATTGAACTCATGCGGTTGCCTCTTGATAAACGGGAAGAGTGATGGTGAAGGTGGTTCCCTTGCCCACCGTTGAGATGAACTCCAGGGTGCCGCCGTGTTCCTCGATGGTCCGGGCCGCCACAAACAGGCCCAGGCCGGTGCCGTCGGCCTTGGTCGTTTCAAAAGGTTTGAGAATGCGGCCCTGCATTTCCTCGGGAATGCCGGGGCCGTTGTCGGCCACGTTGATTACCACGGCCCTTCCCATTTTGCCGGTGACCATGACCGTTTCGGTGATGGTGACTTTACCGCCTTCCTCCATGGCTTCGCAGGCATTGACGATAAGATTGACGAAAACCTCCTTGATCAGGCCGGGGTCAGCCTCCACCGTGATGCCTCCCGGTGTTTTCTCATGAGACACCTTGATACCATAGAGATCCAGCTTGTAGGAGAGCAGGTCCACGCTCATGTCAATGACCTGGGAGATGTCCACCAGCTGTTTTTTCAGCTTGTGGGGCCGGGAGAACTCCAGAAAGTTTCGCACGATGTTGTCCAGCCGGCGCATCTCGTCGGCCACCACTTCAAGGTCTTCCTTCTGCGACGGGGACAGGGAGAGGTTGCGCTGAAGGGAGAAGAGCCGCATGTTGATGGATGTCATGGGGTTGCGGATGCTGTGGGCCACCACCGACGCCAGCCGGCCCACCAGGGCCATTTTTTCCGAAGAAAGCAGCATCTCCCGGCTCTGTTTCAGCTCCTCCCGGGTTTTCTTTACGTCATCCATGAGCCCGTGGACACTGGCCGCCAGGGCCCGCACCTCGTTGGCGCCGGGTTTCGCCTGGGCCGATGCCGTGCGGGATAAGGCGCGAATAGGGGCCAGCACCTGGCGCGTCAGGTTGACCACAAACAGGGCGCCCAGTGCCAGCTCCAGGATCACCAGGAGGATGGTGATGGTGAGAATGGCGTTGACGTTCTCCTGGCTTTTCTTGCGGGCCTCCCGGATGTGAAGGTCGTTGAGATGCCGGTACTCGGCGCACAGGTTGTTTAACGTGGCAAACTGTTCCCGCACCTCCCAGTGCAGCCGTTCTCCCTCCTCCCGTTTACCGGACCGGTAGAGTTCGATGACCCGGTTTTTGCCCTCCACATAGCGTTCATAATTTTTGTGAATGGTCTCCAGCAGGCCCAGCCGGTCCGGGTCCTGTTCGATCTCAAAGGCCCGGGTCATCCATTCATTGAACTCTTTGCGGTGCGCGTCCAACTGGACCAGCCACTTGGGATCGTTGTCGAGAAAGTAATAGGTGGCGTTTCCTTTCTGATTGGCCAGGGCGGTCTCCATCTGCCGGGCCGCCTGCAGCAGGTCCATGCTTTCACCGGTCACGTTGAGTAGCAGGGTGTTGAACCGGTCGGCGTACCACACGGTGGTCATTCCCATGGCCACCACGATGATCAGCAGCAGCGACAGGTTGATCGTTATGCGGGTGGAGAGGCTGAATCGCGTGAGGGGGTTGTTTGTCATGGGTGTTTTCTCAACCGCCGGAAAGTCTTTCCAGCCAGGAATGGTATGCCTTCTTCAGCGTTATCCGTGGGGGTGCCGGATCACCGGCCGGGGGGTCAGGTACCGGGACAGGTGCCGCAGAAAGGATGAAGCCAGGCGGCTGGCGTAAATTTTTCTGATCTTTGCAACGATCACCGTGATGTTGTCTTCCCCGCCCCGTTCATTGGCCAGGTTCACCAGTGCCCGGCAGGCGGCGTCCGGCGCGGGTCCGTTCACCATGTCGCATATTTCCTGGGCCGATACCTTGTCGGTCAGGCCGTCGGAACTGATGACCAGGGTGTCGCCCGGTTCCACCATCGTTTCGGACACATCCGCCGACACGCCGGGCTTGGTCCCCACGGCCCGGGTGAGCATGTGCTTGAATTCCGGCCCCAGCTTGGCGCCGCCGTTGACCTTGCCGTTCAACTCCGATTCCACGGTGTGCAGCACGGAGATCCGGTCGATCTGGCTGCCGCGGACCAGGAAAACCGGGCTGTCCCCCACGTTGGCCGTAATGACGGAGGACTCCCGCAGCAGGACCGCCGATATGGTGGTGCCCATGCCCGCGTAGTTCGCCCGGGTCTGGGAAAGGTCGTAGATGCTCTTGTTGGCCAGATGAATGGCGGCCATCAGCCGGTTGGCCTCCGGTGAAAGCGACGGGTCGGCGTCGGGCAGGGCGTCGGCGTCTTTGGTGCCGTGAACCTGCGTAATGTAGTTGTGGAGGGTCTGGGTCGCGATCCGGCTGGCCACCTCGCCCGCGGCATGGCCTCCCATGCCGTCGGCCACCACGTAGAGGCCGATGTTTTCATCGATGCAGAAACTGTCTTCATTGGCCTGCCGTCTCTGGCCGGTATCGGTGAGGCCGGCGGAATCCGTGATAATCATGATAGGTTCCCGGTACGGTTATTCCTGTTTCTTGTCCCTGGCCGCCGCGTCCATTTTTTCCCCCAGGGTGCGCAGGTGGGCCGCCATCTGGCCGGCGGTCTGGTAGCGTTTGGCCGGATCTTTTTCCAGGGCCTTGTTGAGAATGGCCGTCAGGGCCTTGGGGATCCTGGGGTTGAGGGTCCTGGGGTCGGGATGGGGTTCATTGAGTATCTTGTGCATCAGGGCCGCCGGGCTGCTCCCCTTGAAGGGCACGGTCCCGGTGAGCAGCTGGAAGGTCATCACGCCCAGGGAAAAGATGTCGCTGCGGCCGTCCACCTTCTTGCCGGAGATCTGCTCCGGCGACATGTAATAAGGCGTGCCCTTGACGATGCCGGTCTTGGTCTGGGAAGAGGCGGTGATGCGGGCGATGCCGAAATCGGTGATTTTTACCTTGCCGTTTTTCAGCAGCATGACGTTGGCCGGCTTGATGTCCCGGTGCACGATGCCCTGCTTGTGGGCGTAGTCCAGGCCGTCGGCGATGTCGGCAATGTAGCCGATCATCTGCCGCATGGGCAGCAGGGTTTCCTTTTTGGAGAATTTCTCCAGGCTGTCGCCCTCCAGGTATTCCATGGCGATGTAGGCGATGTCCTGCTCGTCGCCGGCGTCGTAGATGGTCACGATGTTGGGGTGGGAGAGGGTGCCCGCGCTTTCCGCCTCGCGGAAGAACTTCTTTTTCATCTCGGCGGCTTCCTCGGCGTCAAAATCGTCGGAAAACCGCACGGTCTTGATGGCCGTGGTCCGGTTGATGCGGGGATCCTGGCCCAGGTAGACCACGCCCATGGCGCCCTTGCCCAGCTGCTTCATGATCTCGTACCGTCCCAGGGTGGGCCGCACCGACGGGTCGGCGCTCACCATGTCGCCGCCGGCGTTGCCACTGCCCAGGAATCCGGCGCCGAACACCATGGTCTCGCTGGCCACCAGCAGCTTTTTCTTTCGTTCCACGATGTCCTTGAACTTGCTGTCGTGCTCCTCGATGTAACCGTAGACCGCCGCCGCCTTGTTGAGTTGTCGCTTGCGCTCGTAGTCTAACGCCAGGTTGTAGAGCAGGTCCTTCATCTGGTCGTCCACCGGCACCTTGCGGAACTTGTCAAAGGCCATGTCCAGCATGCCCTGGGACTGGAAGGAAATGCCCAGCATGCGGTTGGTCTCCGCTGACTCGCCCTCCACCTTTTCCTTGCCCGCCTCGGTGACAAAGTAGCGGATCGACACGATGCCGGTGTAGCCGATGACCAGCAGCAGCGCCGGGTAGATCACGTCGATCCACAGGCCCTGGGACAAAAAGGCCCATGCAAACCCGCCCAGCAGCAGGACCAGCAGAACAAAGAAGAGCCCCCCTGAAATGGCGGCCTTCAGCCGGGGCAGCACCAGGGTGATGACCAGGCCCAGCAGCAGCACGGCCGCCAGTTCCAGCAGGCGGCCGCCGGAAAGCTCCCGCACGAACTGCTGGTTTAAAACCGACCACAGCACATTGGCGGTAAAGTCGCCGAAGGTGGTGGCCGGGGCCACCGGCGTGCTTAAGGGCGTGGCCAGCCCCTTGGCCGACAGGGAGACCAGAACGATTTTATCGGCAAAGACCCGCAGCGGAATCTTGTCGTTGATCACGTCGAAAAAGGAGTAGTGGGAAAAAGCCTCCGGATCCGTGTGAAAACCGATGAGCAGTTCCGAGTAGGGCGTGACCGGAAGGGTGGTGTTTTTCAGGGTCACCGACCGGCCGATGTCCGCGCCCAAGTCGCCGGGTGCCGCGCCCAGATAACGGGCCGCCAGCACCATGGCGTAGGAGGGGATAAACAGGCCGCTGTATTCATAGACCGGCCGTTCCCTCCGGTAGGTGCCGTCCGGGTCCGGCGCCACGTTGATGTGGCCCATGCCGGCCGCGGCCTGCCGGAAAGCCGGAATGGGCAGGACGGCCTGGCTGGCCTGGGGGCAGCCGGCGCCCGGCGCCACGCGCACGTTGCCCATGGCCTGGTTTTTCAGGGTTTCATCCACTTCGCCGGCGGGCCCGGCGCCGGCGGCCAGGGTGTCTTTAAAAAAGATGGGCAGCACCACCCGGCCGGACCCGGTCAGGGAAGCGGTCAGAATCGAGTCGCGGTCCAGCCTTTTTTTGGCCGCGTTGAGTTCGTCGATGAAGCTGGTTTCCATCAGGTCTTCGACTTCCACGGCGCCGGCGCGCCGGGCGGCGGGTTTGGCCGCGGAAACCGGGAACTCTGCCAGGAACCGGGCTTCCAGACGTTCCAGCTCGGCCAGCCCGGCGTTCTCCTCGGGCTCGCTGTAGATGATGTTAAGACCGATGACCGAGGGGTTGCCTTCGGTGATCTTGTCGATGCCCCGGGCCACCAGGGACCTGGGCCAGGGCCACCGGCCCAGCTTTTCAATGGATTCATCGTCGATGTCGACGATCACGATGGTGTCCGAGGGGTTGGGCCGGCTTTTCACCTTCATGGCCGTGTCGTAGAGCTTGAGTCCCAGAGCGTCGAAAAATTCCACCCGGACAAGGGTGATGAAAAGGAAAACCACTGTCAGCAGCAGGCCGAAGATAAGCGTCGGATGTTTTTTTATGAAATTCATTTCGGCCCCGCAGGCAGCCACGTGGTTAAAGTTGCGAAAAGTATAAGCAACTTGCCGGTAAAGTGTCAATGAAAAACAAGGAATGGCAATCGCCGCCGGTGAAACGCTTTCACCCCGGAGAAAACCGACCGGGTTCGAGGGTAAAGGCGGGGCATCCAGTCCCAAATCAAAATCGCCATCGAAATCGACCTGTCCCCGGATGCCCCCTCTTTATTTACTGTTTGACCAGTTCCACCCGACGGTTCCTGGCCTTGCCCTCCCCGGTGTCGTTGGACGCCACCGGGCAAAGGGAAGCCACGCCGTGGGCCTGGAGCCGGGCCGCGGCAATGCCGTGTTTCCCGGTCAGGGCCTTGACCACCGCGTCGGCCCGGTCTCTGGACAGCTTCATGTTGGCATCCAGGGAGCCCACGTTGTCCGTGTGGCCCACCACGTAGATTTTCCAGGCCGCGTTGGCGGCCAGCAGCTTTGCGATTTCCCCGATGGCCGCCTCGGATTCGGGCTTTATCTCCGACTTGCCGGTGTCAAAGTAAATACCATAAATAGCCACGTGCCCGGTGGTGTTGATGCCGCCGGCCATGGCCTCGGCATTGGCCACGACCTCCTGTTTCATGATCGCCTTTTCCACGATGGTCAGCAGGTACATATTATTGAAAGAGCGGACGTCAACCCAGGTCTCCTTGTCGTCTTTTTTTACGACAATGGTGGACGTCCTGTTGAAGTTGTCGTCAAAAATCACCTGGCCGCCGATCTTCTTTAGGGCCTCCTGAATGTTTCTGCGGATTTTCAGCTCCCCCGGTTCAGCCACACCCGCGTTCAGGCGGTACCGGATGACGTATTTATGACCCTCCACCATGACCGGCTTTTTGTCCTGGTCGATGAACTTCTGGCTGGCAAACTCGATGTTCTCATAATCCGATATGTGAAAATCGGGCATCCTCGACAGCAGGGGATGGTCCTGGCTTCCTTTTCTGTCCTCATCCGCCGCCATGCAAAGTCCCGTTACCGCCAGAACAAGAAACAGACCCATGACCCCGGCCACAATTTTTTTCATACTGCCTCCTGATGATGGTTGATGTTATTTGAAATGACGGCGCAGGGGGTTTTGTGGCCCCGCCCGCCTTTATTTGTTTTTTACTGCCCCTTGTCCAGGGCGTTAAAGTCGGCTTTGGCAAAGTTGGAAAGCACTTCCATGGCCGCGGCTCTGGCCGCCGCCGCGCTGATATAACCGTTAATCTCCAGGTTGATGGCCGTGTTGTCCGTATGCGCCACGGCCAGCAGGTTCACCAGCGGCTTGGTGCGCTTGACCCCTTCCGAACAGTCGATGATCTGCTCAAAATAAAGAAGGGTCCCGTTTGCCAGGGACTCGACCTTCATGGAAGCGCCGTCCGGGCTTTTGTTTGCCTTCAGCTTTTTTTCAAGCTCCGCTTTTTTGGCTGCCACCCGCTGCTGCTCCTCCGG